>JAPLBU010000284.1 GCA_026392575.1 Actinomycetota bacterium
GCCGCCGACGGTATTCGACGGACTGAAGGGTGACACGGCCCTCACGACGCAGGAACTGCCGTCCTTCTCGTTCCATCACATCGGCATGAACGTCTCGGCCGATGCCAATTCCAAGGGAAACCCCCTGCTGAAGGACAAGGCCGTCCGGCAGGCGCTGGGCTACGCCCTGGATAGGAATCAGATCGTGGAGTTGGCATACGCCGGCTACGCCGAGCCGGGCGACTCCATCCTCATGCCTGCTTTCGGCGACTACTACTGGAAGCCGGCCGCCGACGCCGTCATTGACAATGACATCGACAAGGCCAACGCCCTGCTTGACGGGGCTGGCTACACCGAGCGTGACGCAGATGGCACGCGGCTCTCACCTGATGGCAAGCCGCTCGAGTTCAGGCTCATCGCGATCGACAGCACGTCCACCGACGTCCGCACGGCGCAACTCTTCCAGGCGACGGCGGCCAAGGCCGGAATCAAGCTCGACGTGAGCACGGTCGACTCGGACACGATGGCCAGCACCGTCTACAACACCGACGGTCCGGACTGGGACATGTTCGTGTGGGGTTGGGACTCGGGCGTCAACGATCCTTCGTACATGTTGGGTGTGCCCCTGACGAGCCAGATCGGTGGAAACAACGACATCTTCTACTCGAACCCCGAGTACGACGCGCTGTACACGCAGCAGGCGACTGAGCTTGACCCCGCCAAGCGCGTGGAGTTGGTGCAGCAGATGCAGCAGATGTTCTACGAGGACTCGGCCTACCTGATCCCCGTCTACCTGAAGAAGCTCCAGGCCTACCGCAATGACACCTGGACGGGCTGGGAGCCGGTGCCGGGTGGAGTGATCTTCAACTTCACGCGCGACAACTACCTCAAGGTGAAGCCGGCCAGCTAGCCGCGAGACTACATGCCACCACTGTTGCGCAGAATCTTGGTTCTGCTGGTCTCCCTGTTCGCCATCGTGACGTTCAACTTCTTCCTGTTCCACGTCATCCCCGGCGATCCCATCCGGCTGATCGCGCGGACGCAGAAGTTGGCCCCTGACCAAGTCGAGAAGCTCCGGCAGTCATTCGGGCTCGACGGGTCTCTCATCGAGCAGTACTTCCGCTACCTGTCGAACCTGCTGCATGGCGATCTGGGCTATTCCTTCTCCCTCAAGGAACCGGTGAGCGATGTCATCGGAAGGGCACTGCTGAATACGCTGATCCTGCTCACCGTCTCAACGATCATCGTCGTGGTCGTGGGGATCATGATCGGAGTCTTCGCGGGCTCGCGACACGGGAAGAAGGCGGACTCGGCCACCGTGGTCACGTCGCTGATCTTCTGGAGCCTGCCGACATTCTGGGTGGGCATGCTGCTGGTCTTCACGTTCGGGGTGTGGATCGGCGGCCTGCCCATATCCGGGATCACGACTCCGAATGCGGTGTACCACAGTGGTATCGACTACGTGATGGATGTGGCACGGCACCTCATCCTGCCCACCATCACCCTCGCCATTGTTGATATCGCCTTCTTCATCATCATCACGCGCACGTCACTGGTCGACGTGATGGGTGAGGACTACATGCTCACTGCGCGTGGCAAGGGGCTGACGCGGCGAACCATGGTGTGGAAGCACGGCTTCCGGAACGCCCTGCTACCGGTTCTCACCGCATCTGTGCTGTACATCAGTGCCCTCGTCGCGGGGGCCATTCAGGTCGAGGTCGTCTTCTCGTGGCCAGGGATGGGCCTGTTGACCTACAACTCCGTTCTTGCGCGCGACTACCCGGTGCTGGAGGCATGCTTCCTCGTCACGGCAATCGTTGTCCTCGCCGCGAACTTCGGTGCGGACCTCGTCTATCGGCGACTCGACCCGCGAGTGGCGGTGAACACGTGACATCCGATCAGGCAGCGCAGGGGATCGACGACATCGAGTACGAGAAGCCGCCGTCGAACTGGACGCTTCTCTGGGGCGACCGAATGGGTCGCTGGGGCATCATCATCCTGGTGGTCGTCACCGTGCTCGCGGTATTCGGACCGATGATCTGGCCATTCGACCCGGCAGCGGTAGGCGAGGATTCGTCATCCATCTTCCAGCCCCCGTCCTCCGCCCACTGGCTAGGTACTGATGAACTCGGCCGTGACGTCTTCAGCCAGTTCCTCATGGGTGCCCGCATCTCACTGTTCGTCGGCATCATGGCGACGCTGATCGCGACTGTCATCGGCGCGGGGATCGGTGTCATGGCTGGCTTCTTCCGCGGCCCCGTCGACTCGGCCGCCATGGGTGTCACGGACTTCTTCCTTGTGGTGCCGGCTCTGCCGCTGATGATCGCCCTCGCGGCGATCTTCGGGCAGAACCTGCTGATTGTCATCATCGTCATCGGCGCACTCGCCTGGCCGCGCACCGCTCGTATCGTGCGCTCACAGACGCTGTCGCTGAGGGAGCGGCAGTTCGTGCCGCGAGCGCGGTCGCTAGGTGCCTCCAACGCGCGCATCATCCGAACAAACATCACCCCGCACTTGCTGGCCCTCATCGTGGCCAACACGATCCTCGTGGTGGCGGGATGCATCCTGGCGGAGGCGACACTCTCCTTCATCGGCCTCGGAGATCCGAATCGAATCTCGTGGGGCTCGATGCTGCACTTCGGGTTCGTCTCGGGTGCTGTCGGTCGCGGTGCCTGGTGGTACTTCCTGCCGCCCGGCCTGGGAATCCTCGTTGTCGTGCTCGGCTTCACCCTGGTCGGCCAGTCCTTCGAGCGGGTCACCAATCCCAAGATGCGGGGTGGCGCGTGAGTCTTCTCGAGATCCGCGGGCTGACGGTGGCCTACCCGGGCAAGCACGGTGATGTGCTCGCCGTTGACGGGGTCGACTTCAGCATCGGCAAGGGTGAGTTCGTCGGGCTCGCTGGCGAGTCCGGCTGCGGCAAGACGACGATGGCCATGGCGATCCCGAACCTGCTGCCCCGCAATGCCCGCATCACTGCCGGATCTGTCGTGTTCGATGGGGCCGACCTGACCACGATGGACGAGGACGGCCTCCGAACCGTCCGCTGGAACGAGATATCCGTCGTCTTCCAGGGTGCACTCAATGCCCTGAACCCCGTCCATACGGTCGGCAGCCAGATCCTCGAGCCGATCCGCGTCCACGATCGCGGGACTTCCGAGGCCGAAGCCCGAAGCCGGATGGAGGAGCTCCTGGAGGCCGTAGGCATTCCGGCGGGGCGGGCTGGCGACTTTCCGCATCAGTTCAGCGGTGGCATGCGTCAGCGCGTGATGATTGCCATGGCCTTGGCGTGCCGACCTCAACTCGTCATCGCTGATGAGCCGATCACGGCACTCGATGTGATGACGCAGGCGCAGATCCTCGACCTCCTACGAAGCCTGTGCGATCGGTACGGCCTCTCGATGCTGCTTATCTCACACGACCTTTCGGTTCTCGCGCAGACCTGCGATCGCGTTGCGGTGATGTACGCGGGAAGGATTGTCGAGACCGGACCGGCGGGCCGGGTCTTCGGCTCGGACGAGCACCATGGAGGTGCCCGTCATCCCTACACGCAGCGTCTGCTGCGCGCCTACCCCAACATTCGACGCGAGCGAGTGTTCATCGAAGGAATCCCCGGTTACCCGCCGGACCTCACTCAGCCGCAGAGTGGCTGCCGCTTCAGGGCGCGATGCGACCTCGCCATCGATAAGTGCGCCGAGGAGCCCACGCTCGTCGACGTCGGCGGCGATCATCGGGCAGCCTGCTGGCGTCTGGATCAGGCGGTCACGTCGTGACGGGCGGCCCAGCCGAGCCGGTGCTGTCCGTTGAGGGCCTGGAGGTGCACTACCGGGTTCGGGTTCCGGGGCAGCGCGGAAAGGTGACCGCGCGTGCTGTCGACGGCGTGGATCTCGTGGTGCACGCCGGCGAGACGCTGGCTCTCGTGGGCGAGTCCGGAAGTGGAAAGACGTCCATCGCGAATGCCGTGATGCGCCTGATCGAGCCTGCTGCGGGGCGGATTGTCTTCGATGGCATCGACCTCGTGCCACTTCGTGGGCGGGCTCTGCGGAAGATGCGACCACACTTCCAGATGATCTTCCAGGACCCGTTCGAGTCACTCGACCCCCGTCGAACGGTGCTCGATACCGTGATGGAGCCACTGGTCATCAACGGAATCGGCGAGTCAGCCGACGATCGCCGCAAGCTTGCGCTCGTTGCCCTTGCGCGAGCTGGGCTTACTCCTCCCGAGCGCATGGGTGCGCGTTTCACGCACCAACTGTCCGGTGGGCAGCGTCAGCGCGTAGCCATTGCGGCGGCGATGATCCTGGAGCCGGCACTGGTGGTTGCCGACGAGCCGGTCTCGATGCTCGACGTGTCGCTGCGAGCAGGCATCCTCACGGTGATGGCGGACATGCGTGACCGCCTCGGCGTCGCCTACCTGTTCATCACGCATGATCTCTCGCTTGCGTGGATGTTCGCCGACCGGATCGCCGTCGTGTATCTCGGCCGAGTCGTCGAGGAGGGGACGTCCGCGGACCTGATCGACTCACCCGCTCATCCGTACACGCGTGCCCTTGTCTCCGTCATCCCTGTGCCCGAGACGAGTCGGGATGCCCAGCGCACAGTCCTCAGCGGCGAGACGCCGAATCCCTCGGCCATACCCAGCGGCTGCCGGTTCCATACCCGATGCCCGCTCTACCGCGAACTGGGCGAACCCGCCCGTTGTCGCGAAGTCGACCCCATGCTCGCTGAAGTCCACAGCGTCGTGGGTGGCCATCGTGCTGCCTGCCATTTCATCGATCAGCAAGGAGTGTCATGACGGTGTCCCGTGACGAGATAGTCACCCTGCTCGACCAACTCATCGAGGGAGACCGCATGTACGGGATCGGGGCGGTAGACGACAAGGCGGGGTGTGCGGCCGCGATGATCGCGATTCGCGATCTTGCTACGTCGGGGATCCCTTTGCGCGGTGACCTCCTCATCGCTCTGGTCATCGACGAGGAGGGAGTCTCAGCGGGCACGGAGCACCTCGTTGCGCACCACACGATGGACGCCGCCATCGTGATCGAACCGGCCGCGCTTCCGGTGGCGGTGACGGAGCACCAGGGCTTTGGCTGGATTGATGTGATCGTGCATGGCAAGGCCGCCCACGGTTCCAGCCCGGACGCAGGAGTCGATGCGATCGTTCACATGGCCGAGGTGATCCGGGGTCTGCATGAACTCGACGAGCGGGAGTGGAAGGGCAACCCGAGTGCGATGAATGGCCGCACCGTCTTCCATACTGGAACGATCTCGGGCGGTACCGACTACGCCACCTATCCGAGCAGGGTTGTGCTGGGGATAGAGATCGGCTCGCAGCCAGGGGAGACCATGGCCGATCGTGTTTCCGATATCGAGCGGATCTTCGCCGATGTCACTTCGCGCTACCCGACCTTCCGGGGGGAGGTTGAGGTCAGGCTTGATCGAGAGCCCTTCGTCGGCGTGGGCTACGAGGCCCTTTACGCCGCTCTCGAATCCGCGTCCCTGGAGGTGCTCGGTAAGCCATTGGAACGTCAGGGCATGAATGCCTGGACGGATGCCGCCCTCCTGCAGGCTGCGGGGATACCCACGGTGCTCATTGGGTCGCTTGGCGACAACCTCCATGCGCCGTATGAGTGGGCCGACATCCCGGAACTCGTGCAGCTGACGGAGCTCCTGAAGATCGCGATCGTGAACTTCCTTCGATGAGTGACACCAAGCCGCTGGGCGTTCACATGCAGCGTGAGATGGCCGAGCAGCCGGCGGTGCTTGCCGGGCTGATCGCGCGCTGGGACGAGGATCTCGAGCGGATTGCACAGGTGCTCCCCGACCCATTGCGTGGGGTCGCCTTCGTGGGACGCGGCTCCTCCGACAATGCGGCGATGATCGGGAGGTATGCAGTTGAACGCTTCGCAGGTGTGCCGGCGACGCTGGCAGCTCCCAGCCTGAGTACACGATACGAGCCGCACCCGAGTTATGAGGATCAACTCATCGCCGCGTTGAGTCAGTCCGGGGGCACCCCTGAGATCATCGCAGCGGGACGGGCACTGCGGGGCGCGGGATCTCGCCTCCTCGGCATAACCAACACGACGACAAGCGACCTTGCAGGCGCCGCCGATCTGGCGATGTTCCTGTCGGCGGGGAACGAGCGCGCTGTTCCCGCAACCAAGACCGTCACAGCGCAGGTCCTCGCTGTTCTCGCCATCGCACCGGCCATCGCGTTGTCTCGGGAACGGTCGGCGCCTGTCACGTCTGCTCAACTTGCCGGCCTGCCGGCTGCGATCGAGATGGTGCTGGCAGACGATGGGCCCGTACGTGCACTCGCGGACCGCTGGCGGGGTGCGGATCGGCTGCAGGTGGTCGGTCGCGGTCTTGATTACGGCGCGGTCCTTGAAGTCGCCCTGAAGATCAAGGAGACAACGGGGGTGTTCGCACAGGGGATCTCGGCGGCTGACTTCGTACATGGACCCATCGCGGCGGTTGACGCGGCCGTCCCCGTCGTCGTCATAGATGAGGGGGGTCCGAACTCGGAGGAGCTTGCTGGCGTCATCGACCGGCTGGTGACGCTCGGGGTGGACGTTGCCACGATCGGGACCGCTGCCTCATCCACGTTGGGCATCCCGGATGATCTGCCGGAGGTGCTGTCGGCGGTTGCCGTCATCGTCCGCGGGCAGCAGCTCGCACTTGAGTGGGCTCGGAAGCTCGGGCGCGATCCCGATCACCCGGCGGGACTGTCCAAGATGACCCTGACCTACTGATCCTCTTCGAAGGGACGACGACCATGCCTGCAGGAATCCTGGCGGATTTCGCGAGGGAACAGATGTCGTGCTGGCCGATGGCTGGAGGCGCGGTCGTGCTCGTCGATCGTGACGGGGTGATTGCCGAGTTCGGCTTCGGCCATGCCGATGTCGAGCACGGGATCTCAGCGCGACCGGACCACCTGTTTCAGATCGGCTCTATCAGCAAGACGTTCGTCTCCGTGGCCGTCAACCAACTCGTGGACGAGGGCACGATGTCGCTCGATGAGCTGATCACCGACATTCTGCCGTGGGTCGACCTCGGTCCCGGTGACGGTGGAGTTACCGTCCGCCAGTTGCTGTCGCACACCGGCGGTCTGATCATGGGTGGTGACGGTGTCCCCGACGATATGGCGCAGCTGTGGGGCCTGCGCGACCTGACGCGCAGCGCGGAGCCGGAGCAGCACTTCCACTACTCGAATCTGGGGTACATGCTCCTCGGCCAGGCGGTGCGCGCGCGAACTGGCACGCCCCTCTCGGAGGTCATGCGCACTCGCATCTTCGAGCCATTGGGGATGGCGGCTACGCGCGGGAGTATTCGAGAGGCGGATCGCGACCGGAGCGCGACCGGCTACTGGCCGGCCCGCGACGACAGTCCGTGGTTCCCCGGTGAGCCGTTATGCCCGGCGACGTGGTTCGAGATCGACATGGCCGACGGAAACGTGACATCCAATGCGACCGACATGGGTCGCTTCGCTCGATTCCTGCTCAGCAACGGCACGGTGGACGGTGCGTCCGTCATCTCTGAGGAGGCGCTGACGCGGATCGGGTCGGCGACGGCACCCGGTGGCGAGGACATCGTCGGCCTGCGCGGTGGCCTGCCCGTCACGCTCAGCCGCTACGGCCTCGGCGTCAATGTCGAGACCATCGATGGTCACCATTGCCTGACCCACGGTGGTGGCATGGTGGGCTTCCAGACCTTCCTCCTCGTTGACCGAACGGCAGGAGTCGGCGTAGCCGTGCTGACGAACGCCAACGGCTGCTACCCGGTGGCGCAGGTGATCGCTCGCGCCGGGCATCAGATCCTGCGCGGCGGATCAATCCCCGCACTGCCGACTGGTCATGATGCGATCTCCATCAACGACGTTGTCATCGACCGCGGAGATGCCTGGCATGGGGACTTCGTCGCTGAGACGCCTGAAGGGGAGAGGGCTGTAACAATCACGCGCGATGATGCCGGGGCATTGCAGCTGCGCTCCGACGGTGTGGACGGGCGTCTCGTGCCCTTCCTGGGTCGCTACGTGACCGACCACCGAGGCCTGCGTGACTACCGCTGGGATGCGGATTCCGTCGACGGGGAGCCGCGGTGGATTTGCGGGCCCGATGTCTTCCGTCCTGTCGGGTCCGCATCGCTCGACCTCATCGATCATGACGCGGCGGGCGACTCCCTCCTTGGTCGGTACCGCTCCTACTCGCCGTGGTTCACCAACTTCCGCATCTTCCGACGGCAGGGACACCTCTTCCTGTCGGCTCCCGGCGGGGTGGAGGCACCGAGTGAGGACTGCCTGCTGGTCCCCGTAGACGGCGGATGGCGGATCGGTGCTGACGCGTGGCTGCCCGAACGCCTGGTGGCTGGTCCCATCGTCAATGGGCGGGCCATCTCGGTGATCCGAGATGGCGTGCCCTACTCGCGCACCGATTTCTGACTGGACGGCTCTGCTGCTACCTCAGCAAAGAGGGCCTTCTCCTCGCTGAAGTGCGGGTACTTCCACCACACGAGAACGACTCCGATCACGACCGATGCGATGGCCACACCGATCGCAGCAGCCTTGCCCTCAGTGAACGCCTGCTGGGCGGCGTTGATCAGCTCAGCTGCGTTGGCGCTCGACATCGTCGCGGCGACGGCCTCAGCACCTTCGTATGACGAGGCGATCTGGACGGCCGCCGTCTTGCCGAGCGCCTGTGCCTGGTCGGGTGGCAGCGCGGCAAACGCCTTGACGAAGTACTGGCTGTAGGCGATCGCGAGCAAGGTGCCCAGCAGGGCCTGGAACACCGCGCCGCCGAGGTCCTTGGTGAGGTCGGCGGATCCGGAGCTCATGCCGGCCTTGCTGATGGGGAGCGACATGCTCAGCGAGCGCATCGCAGCGGTCGATGAGAAGCCAATACCGATCCCGAGCAGCACGTAGGCGACGAGCACCCAGACCAGGCTCGCCCCGGGCTGCCAGAAGATGAGCATCTCGACGAAACCGACGGCCACGACGCCGAGCCCGACCATGAACGGCAGTCGGGTGCCCTTGGCCTCGATGACGTTGCCGGCGATGATCGAGGCGGGCATCATTCCAACGGCGAGCCCAACCGTGAGCAGCACGGCCGTAAGCGGCGTCTGGTGCAGGACGTTCTGGGTGAACTGCTGGCCGATGAACATCCCCCCGACGAGGGCGCCGAAGGCGACGAGTCCGACGACGAAGGCGACCCAGAAGGTCGGGATCGACGCGGCCTTGAGATCGAACAGCGGGTTGGGTGCCCGTCGCTCCCGGAGGACGAAGAGCAGCCCCGAGATCAGCGTGACGCCGAAGAGGATTCCGATGACGGGCGTGAAGCCCTGCGGGAGCAGCACGATGCCGAGGACGAACGACGAGATCATCACGACACTGAGCCCGCCGCCGGGATGGTCGACCGGGTCGTTGACCTCGCCACCCTTCTTGGGCAGGACGATGAAGCCGACCACGAAGACGACGATGGCTACAGGCACGGTGATCAGGAAGACGGATCCCCACCACAGCGAGCCGAGCATCCAGCCGCCAATGATGGGGCCGATGACCGACGTGCCGGTGCCGATACCGGTCCACAGCGAGATGGCTCGCGTCTTCGGGGGGCCGCTCCACAGCGAGGCGATGAGAGAAAGCGTCGTGGGGTAGAGCATCCCGCAGGAGATGCCGACGGCAATCTGTGCACCGATGAGCATCGTTGCGCTCGTCGACATCGCGGACAGGATCGAGAACGGCACGCACAGTGCGGCACCGATCAGGAGCAACTTCTTGCGGCCATAGCGGTCGCCGACCGCCCCGAGATACAGGACGGTGGCAGCGATCCCCAGCTGGTAGGCGTCGGTGATGGCGGTGAGCTGCGTGTCGGTCGCGTCGAGCGCGCGGCCGATGGAGGGGAGGGCGACGTTGGAGATCGAGGTATTGATGTTCGCGACGATCGCGCCGGCGATCAGCGTCGCCAGGATGATGCCTGCCTTCGCCGGCACGCCCGCCAATGGGGATGCGGCCTTCGCGGGCGGGCTGGCGGTCGTCACAGGCTGATGGTCCCACGATGACGATCGCGTTCATCGCCTCGAAGAGTGAATCCTCAGATCGAGATTGCCACCTTGCCGCAGGAATGGCCGGCCTCGACATGCCGGATGGCCTCAGAAGCCTGGGCAAGTGGGTAGGTCTGATCGAGCAGCGGTGTCACGTCGCCAGCCTCGATGAGTTGCGTCAGACTCGAGAGGTCCTCGGCTCCTTCCTTGGCCACCAGCCCGGTGAGGCGCTGGCCGACGAACACCGAGACGAGTGGTGCCATCAGCTGGCGCTCGAAGCCGCCAAGCATCGGGCCACCGCCGTGTTCGCCGCCCACCAGGACAAGGGTTCCCTTCGGTGTGAGCGCCCGTCGCAGAAGTGACAGCGAGCGGTTGCCGGCCGTGTCGATGATGACGTCGTACTGCCGGCCGTTGGCGGTGATCTCCTCTGTCGTGTAGTCGATGACGTCGTCGGCACCGAGGGTGCGGACCACGCTGGTCTTCGTTGTGCTGCTGACGCCCGTCACACGCGCACCCGAAGCCTTGGCGATCTGCACGGCGAATGAGCCGACACCGCCAGCGGCACCGATGACGAGCACCTCCTGGCCGGGCTGCACGCGGCCGCTGTCGCGGACGGCCTGCAGCGCAGTGACCCCCGAGATGGGTGTCACCGCGGCCTGCTCGAAGGTGAGATTGGCGGGCTTGGTGGCCAGCTGGCCCTCCGGCGCTGCCGCGTACTCGGCGAAGGAGCCGCTTTCACAGGTGCCGTAGACCTCGTCGCCCGGCTGGAAGCGTGTGACCGCAGCACCCACTGCCTCTACGACGCCAGCGACGTCGCGACCGCGAACCGCGACCTTGGGCTTCGTGAGGCCGAA
>JAPLBU010000237.1 GCA_026392575.1 Actinomycetota bacterium
CGGTCATCTTCGTCGTGTGCGCGGTCACTCTCGAGACCATTCTCGGCACCGTTGTCGGAATCCTGCTGGACCGACTGATGCGTTTCCGTCGGGCGCTCACCTCCCTGCTACTTCTTCCGATGATCACGACGCCGCTGATCGTCGGCCTGATGTTCAACTTCGCCTTCAACGCGCAGTTCGGGTATCTCACGTGGGTCATGCAGGCGTTGGGCCTGGATCCCAATGGTGGCGTACTGAACCAGGGCCCCACCGCTCTCGCGGCGTTGATCCTGGTCGATGTGTGGGAGTGGTTCCCCTTCATCGCCCTGATGGTGATCGCCGGGCTGCGCGCGCTGCCTACGTCACCTTTCGAGGCCGCGAGCATCGACGGCGCCTCCACGTTCCAGACGTATCGCTACATCATGCTCCCGATGCTCAAGCCTGTCCTCATCGTGGCTGTGCTGTTCCGCACCACGGAGGCGATCCGCGAGTTCGACAAGGTCTTCATCCTCACCGGCGGCGGCCCCGGCTCGGCGACGACGGTCAACGACCTCTACCAATACCGGGTGACCCTCTGCGGCGTGCTCTATCGGATTCTCACGAGGAATGAGGCCCAGCTGTGAGCACCATTTCCATGCCGCCCTCCCGACGTATGCGCACGGGACTGGTCTTCTTCGTCGTCGCCATCGTGGCGCTGGCCTACTTGTCGCCCATGATCTGGATGGTGCTGAGCTCCTTCAAGAACCGCGTCGACATCTTCTCCAGCACGCCGCAGCTGTCCTTCTCACCGACCTTCAGCAACTACATCGAGGCTTTCAAGGTCAAGGGGTTCGGCGGCAATCTCCGCAACTCCCTGATCGTGGCGACCGTGTCCAGCGCCATCGCCCTCCTTGTCGGCGTACCGGCGGCCTACAGCCTGAGTCGNCAGCCTGAGTCGCCATCGGGGACGGTTCCAGGGGACATACCTGCTACTCCTGCTGGCCGCCCGGCTGCTCCCCGCCATCGTCTTGTCGGTCCCGCTGTTCGTCCTCGCAAACAAGATCGGCATCGGCGGGACCTACTTCGCCGTGATCATCGCCCACCTCACGTTCGCGATCCCGTTCACGGTTTGGATGATGCGGGGCTTCTTCTTGGCGATCCCACGATCCCTGGATGAGGCGGCCCAGCTCGACGGATGCAGCATGTTCGGTGCGTTCTTCCGCATCGTGCTTCCGTTGACCACAGGAGGACTGGCCGCGACGGCGATCTTCTGCTTCATCAACTCGTGGAACGAGTTCCTGTTCGCACTCATCCTCACGGGCAAGAGCACAGCCACTCTCCCGGTTGCTGTTCCCAACCTCATGACGCCGATCGGCACCTTCTGGGGACAGATCTGCGCCGTCGGCACAGTGACCGTCATCCCCGTCCTCGTCCTCGCGTTCATCGTGCAGAAGTACATGATTGTGGGGATGACGGGCGGCGCTCTCGCAGGCGAGTGACCTGTTATGAGTCCCTGCGCCGCGCGGGCGCTGGCAGCCTTCTTGTCGCTCAGCAGACGATGATGTAGGGGTCGACCTGCCCCCGAGAAGCGCTGGTCCTGCGGCGCGGCCGCGGTGTTTGTCGGGCATGATTGTCGCTCGTCGGGATATGTCGACTTGTACTCATCTACCGCTGCATCGTGTGGGCCGCAGCGGGCACCTTCTCACGCCCGACTCTATGGCGGCAGCGGTCACCACGACGTAGTCGAGGGCCCGCCCACGGGTTGTGGTGAGCCGTGCTGATCCCCCGTGAATCGAGCAACTCCGACGTGCCGATGCGGTCGGCTACAGGAGCCCAGGAACGCCTCGGCGGCGTCGGCCCGAGCGACCATCACCTCACCCTTGCCGCGCAGTTTGTCGGCGATGTACTCCCCAACGGGGATCGGGGAGGGCGCATTGGGCTGCTTCGCGGCTCCGCCGTACCAGATTAGCGTCAGGCGTGAGACGAGCAGCCCTCGCGTGAGATCGGAGCCCCGCGGTCCTCACGAAACCGGGAGCGCATTACACGTCTTCTGTGATCACGTGCCTCGGCCCAAGTCGCTGGGCGTAGTCCCGCCGTCAGCTGGGGATGTCAGCCGCCGTGATGAGCCTGAGATCGTCGGTCGTGGGCTCTTGGATCGCCGAGACGCGGCTGGCCTGGTTCATGATCGCGTCTTCAAGGAGTTGGCGAGCGAGTCGACCGTTGCCGAAGCCGTGCTCTCTCGGCCGCGAGTCGAGCGTGGCCTGGACGGCCTCTTTGGCGTCTTTCGTGAGGTCGTACTTTCGCCGATGCGCATCGGCCAGTGCAATCTCGAGGAGTTCCGTGGCCGAGTAGTCGGGGAAGTTGATTACACGGCTGAACCGACTTCGAAGTCCAGGATTCGAAGTCAGGAAGTGTTCCATTTCCTCTGGATACCCGGCGACGATGACCGCTGTGTCGTCGCGATGGTCCTCCATGAGCTTGACCAGGGTGTCGATCGCTTCTTGCCCGTAGTCCATTTCCGAGTTCGATCGTGCGAGCGAGTACGCCTCGTCGATGAAGAGGATGCCCCCTCGAGCCTTGTCGAAGATCTCTTGGGTCTTGATCGCGGTTTGCCCGACGTAGCCCCCGACGAGGTCCTGTCTGGCGGCTTCAACCATGTGTCCGCTGGGTAGGACTCCAAGCACCTGGTACATGCGCCCGAGCAGACGCGCAATGGTTGTCTTGCCCGTTCCTGGGTTGCCGGTGAATACCAAATGGCGGCTGTGGGCCTCGCCGTCAGCGAGCCCCTGCTGCTCTCTTAGTGCCTGCACGCGGATCAGGTTGGCAAGACCGTGAACCGCCGCCTTGACCTCGGTGAGGCCGAGGAGGCCGTCGAGCTCTCCAAGGACGGCGTCAAGGTCCTGCGAGGTGGCGGTGGACGTTATCCGGACGGAATCCGCTGCGGCCTCCTGGAGCCGCTTGAGCTGAGCCGACCAGTTGTTCGGGTGGCCAATGCGAACGAACGCCTCCGCGACGCTCATGACTATTCCAATGGCCTCGCGCCACGTCTTGAGGTCGTCACTGACCGAGCCCCGGTCCACCCGAGTGAGGAGCATGCCCCCGCGAGCGCCCGCACGAATGTCGCGCAGGTCTTGTCGCACCCGTCGTCCCGGCCCCCAATCCCCGGTGAAGTCGGGCGAGTTCGCGGCGAAGATGTTGAGAAGCAGCGACTGCTCAAAGGACGGTGAGGCGGGTCCGAGGGCTCTAATGCAGGCGAACCTCGAGTCGTTCCCGACCAGTTGCAGTGGTGTCACGCTCTGAGGTAGCGCCTGAAGAATCTTGCAGTCTGGACGAGTGATCAGGTCCACGAATGGGTCGAAGCCGGAAAGCACCTCGTCGATCTTGGACTGCGGGCCACCGGGAGCGAAGAACGACATCGACCGATCCACGGCGGCGAAGAACGGAGCGACCTGATGCTGCTTGACGTTGCCGAAAGCGACCGTCCCACGGGCGGTCCAGATCGTCACGTCCGCTCCGGACCAGCTCTGTGTCGCCTGGTAGTTCTGCAACTCATTTAGGTCGAACGGCATGAAGCTGCGGACGTCCCCCGCGGGACCGACGTGGAGGTACAAGAAACGCCCTGTCGTGACAATCATCCTGGACGGCATCAGGGATTCGGTTCCAGTGGCGACACCGAGAACGACTTCGCCAGGAAGCAGCCATTCACCGACAAGGTTCACCTCAGCGTCAGCGCATTTGCCGACCAGTCGTCGGTACGCGGTGGTGTCTGCTGGCGGCTCCCTTGTGGCCGTAGGAGTGGTGGGGCGCGCCAAGACAGCCACCGGGTCGGCCACCGGCCGGACGCTATTCGGCTCCGTGACCCGCCCGCAGGCCGGGCACTTGGCCAGCACCAACGGGTTGTACTGGCGGCCACACTCACAAGTGCTCAACGACAGACCTGCCATTGTTCCCCCTCTGGCAGCCATCGTTCCGTAGCCCGCCGACCTGTGGCAACACAAGATCAGGTGCCTACTTACGAGCCAGAGTCCCTCCGGCTTCGTCAGTCCGCTCTGCCTCGCCGCCTGCGATCGGCGCACCGGATCCCTCACGGAATTGGGGCCGTATTACACGTCTTCTCCGATCACTAGCGGACCTCGCCGTTGGCCTAGGTCTGTTCGTGACCCTCGACCCTGACGACCCCGACGACCCCGAATAGGTGCTGTGGACCTGCTCCGGTTGGTTCCGGTCCTGACTTACGACAGTGGCGAGAGTGTCAGGCCAACCGCGTGATGCGCGGCGGGATGCCGACACTCCCGAGCAATATCCGGCAGTATGCGCGGATGCTCGCAGCCTCGGATCGGCCTGAGTCGTGATCGAGTCAGCGTGGCTATGGGTCCTGTTCCCCTGCGCGTCGCTGCTGTCCTACACACTCTGGGTAGTGGCAGCGTTCACCATGTGCGGCGTCAGCGGTTGTGGCGGCGGCGGCTTCGGGCGGTCGGAGAATCCAGCCGCCACAGGAGTTCTCGTGCTCGTGAGCGGCGCGGTCGCAGGGCTGCCCTTGCTAGTCACGTCGTGGAGCGAACGGCGGGGGGTGCGGACGATAGCGTTCCTGGCCGTCGCGACCCTGGTCGCGGCAGCTGGCTGGATCTTCTTGTCACGGCCATGACCGGCAGCGCGCAGAGGTGCCGTTCTACATCGCTCCAGCGATGGGGCGTTGGCCGGAGGACGCCGGCGAGTTCGCCACGTGGGCCTTCCCCCAACCGCTCGGTCGGCGTAGCGTCCGCAGTTGTCACGTTGCCGCGCCGTGGCGGACGATGAGAAGCACTTGGAGGACGGCGATGGACGAAACTGTCGATGGCACACGGACCTCGTGGCGGTGCAAGGTCGGAATGCACAACGGGGTCAAGAAGACCAATGACCAGGGTGGCCGCTACCTGGAGTGCTCCAGGTGTGGCAAGGAGGACAACATCCCCGATTCTGCGGGGCCTCGAATCGCCATCTGAGCCTCACGATCGCGGGCCGGGCTCCGGGCGCTGTCTCAGGGGTGACCCCGTTGCTTCCCTGGTTGCCTTCGGCGCGTAGGCACCGCGTTCCACATGCGGCCATCTGCTTCCACACCGCTGACCACAGCGGACAGTGCAACGTGTCTGGGCGGCCCCGCCGCCTTCGCACTTTCGATCAGTCGTCCGTGATGCCGTCCACCATTTTGAGGCCGCGGATGAACTCCCCAGTGGTCCCACCGATGACCACGGTGTTGAAGGACTTCTCTCCCGCCTGCGTTGCAAGGAGCTCAAGACCGAGGAGTCGAGACCGCTGGCCCATCACCTTGAGGACGAGGGTGGCGGAGGCGATGTCACCGAACAGCGCCTTGTCCCAATGCACGGATTGAAGGGCGTCGAGGCGGGCCAACTCGGTCTGCCTGTACTCCTCGACGGAGGAGTCCACCCGCTCCCGCAGGGCCGTGTTGACGGCCCGCCAGGCCGTGCCCCTATTGGAGTATCCGACCTCCTTGGCGATGTCCTCGTACTCGAGGCCGGCCAGCCTCAGCTCGACAGAACGGGCCTTACGAAACTCCGCGAGAGCCATGTCGGTCATGGGGACCTCCTTGCTTCCATCGTCCCGGTGCTGTCTCGCAGGGTGCGCGGACCGTTGAGTGCCAGGGGCGTCACCGCCGAGGAAACTCCCCAGCCGATCAGGCTGTCTCATGTCCTAGATGTGTCCCCGTCCCTTACGGGACTCGGGGAAACATCAGAAAGTTCCCATGGGAAAGACCGGGAAGCGTCGGGAACCTACGTTTCGGCGGAGAAGTGGCACTTCCTCTGCCCGACCTGCCGGCGGACGATGAGACCACGGGTGGCCCGTTGTCGATGCCTGGCTTGCGAGCCGCAATGTCCACGATCGTTGCAATGAGGGCCTCCTGGTTGGAGGCCATCTTGGCGACTTTCATGCCTCCCGTGCCCGTCAGTCGCAGGTGGCGGGTGACGGGGTCGAACTCCAGGCGATCCTGCTCCATGTCCACGTCGCGGCCGATGGCACTGAGAAAACGATCGCCGCTCTCCTTGTCCTTGATCATGGTGAGGATGGAGTCGGGCCAGTCTTCCAGCGCGGTGGAGTTCCTTCCACGTTCAGTGTTCCAGCCCGTGTGGTTGGTCAACACGATCTCGGAACAACCCGCCTCGCGGGCAAGCCGGTCCAGACCGCTGGTGAAGGTGTTCACCTGACTGGCGTCGTTGGAGTTATCGCCAACTCCCGCGAAGGCGCGGGCGAACGGATCGACCATGAGGATTTCGACCTGATGCTGCTCCAGAAGCTCCCTGAGGCGCTCGCCTTCAGTGGGGTCAGCCAGGGGATTCCGCCGGCCCCTCAAGTTGACCACGAAGAGGCGGTCGGCGGGGACACCGGCCTCGTCGGCCCACCGGGCAATCTGCCACGGTGCGACCTCGTAGTTGAGCAAGGCGACCCGTCCCGTCACGGGCTCCACGTCGAACTCCCCGAGAAATCGTTCACCAGTGAGGTACGACCGAGCCGCGTTCAGCATCAGAGTCGTCTTGCCTGCCTTGCGGAACGCGACTACGAGAAGGGCTCCGCCGACTGGATGCACTCCTTCGATGCGCCAGGAAACCCCCTGAGGCCGGTCCAAGAGCTCTGTCAGGAGACCCGCGTCGAATGGGTCGGCGGCGGGGGCGTTGCGCTGGGAGAACTCCAGTCGAGCCGCCTCCCGAACCTCGAGGTGGCGCACCTCAAGTTGCACCTCCCTAAGGAAGCCCTGGTCACGACTGGCCCCGCCCGTCTCAGTAACGGTGCCGCAGCAGGCGCGGTCGGCTTCATTCGTAAGCCCCTTGGCGACGATGAGAGCGTCGATACCCGTGACCGCTCGCCCCCACTCGGCGGTGGCCGCACGGGTGCTTCGGTGTCCGGCGCCCGACTCGCTTGCGGCCTCGATGAAGGTGCCGTGCAGGGAATCGACGGCCCGGAGGACTCCTTGGTGCCCTTGCTCGCCCAACCGCGTGAGGCGCAGCACGCCGTCACGCATGCCGTCGTGTCTGCCTTCCTCCATCTCGGAGAGTGCCTGTCCGAGGGCCGCCTGGACTGCTGGGCAAAGCTTGCCCTTGGTCCAGAACTCGGAAGTCGAGCTGTCCGCACGCTCCCGCTCGCCTTCGCTCTTGAGGGCCTCCTTGCACCACGCTTCGGGAAGAAGCGGCAGGTCATCGACGTTGGGGAGCGCGTCTGTGATCTCCCCGGTGGTCTCATTTAGAACGCGATAGGGCCTTCCCGTCTTGGGGTGGATGGACGGCGGGGCCACCACGAACCTATGAGCGAAGCGCACGACTTCGATTCCTAGCCACTCGCCGCGCCAAACCCGCTGGGTGGCGAGCGCTGCGTATTCGTCTGGGAGTCGGTAGAGCCGGATGCCGGAAGTCCCGTCGTAGCCGTCGCCGAATCGCGAGGAGATCCTGTAGCTGAGGGGCAAGTCACCCAGCTTGGACGCCAGGGCTACCAGGGTTTCGGCACCCTGCTTGCCTTCGTAGGCATCAACATCGGCTCCCAAGACGCAGGTTGGAACGCGGGCAGCGACGTTGTCGTCACCGCGATCCTCGATCCAGAGCTGAATCTCCATCGGGGAGGCGTTCTTGCCGTCGTACCCGGTGAATCCGACAGGGATGTTCCCGTCCTTGGTCCCCGAGTCCACGGGGATTGGCGAGTAGCCCGCCTTGTGGACCGACCATGCGGCCGTGGCATAAGGCCCTCCTGACATCGCCGTGGCAGGCAGGGCTTCGTCCAGCTCGCTACTCACCCGAACCACCCTCGTCGGTGAGGAGCAGTGCCCATACGTGGCTGATAGCGGTCAGGTCTGGTTCGGGTGCCAGCTGGATCTGCCCTTGTAGCCAAGTGGCGGTTTCGGCGGAGATCACTGGTCACCGCCAGACACGTCAACCGCAACCTCAGGAACGGTATGCGACAGCCGATCAAGCAGTCCCACGAGGCTGTCGCGCTGTGCCGCGGTGAGCGAAACGCCCGAGTCGACCATGTCGCTGAGGGCGATCTCGAGGCGGGATGCCACATAGTCGCTTCGTGCATCACGGAAGGCTTGCTCAGCCTCGGGGGTCGAGCCATCAGCCCTTCTGCGCCTCGCAGCGATCGCGAGACGGGATCGAGCATGGGTCCAAGAACTAGTCAAGGCAGCGTCCTTAGTACTGACGCTGCCTTGGCGTTCGGTCGGCCTTCGCGGCCAGGCTCGTGCGGACGACGGCTGCGAGCCGTCCTTTGTCCGTTCCTGCTGGCTAGATGCTACAACTCGAAGTTCAAGATTCCGTGGCTAACGCGCCGAGGCGATCTCCGCTGCCGTCACTACGGCTGGGCGGCGCTGCTGCGTGTCGCGGGCCTGTCGGACCTTCTGAGGATCGAGGTGGTACTCAAAAGCACTCCTCGGGCACTTGCGGCACGTCGCCAGGAGAGCGTGACTGGTCCCAGCGGCTGCTACCCACTCCACCGAAGTGACGAAGTGAGTTGTGGTGAGCACGGCGATGACTTCGCCTCGGTGTCTAGGGCACTCAACCTCGACCACGCGGTCGCGGCGGGGGATGTCTCGTGGTTGGGGATTTGGCGGCGCATCTCCAGCTCGTGTCCCGAAGGTCATGCGGCATCCTCTCGCACATCGCGGTCTCGGAAGCGCCACTGAATAGTGGTGCCTGTCATGACGAACTTGCCTGGTGTGCCTACCGGCAAGGTGATGGACTCCACCACCTCACGAACGATGGCACGGCGCACCCTCAGCGAAGAGGTGGTCCATGCCTCCCGGATATCGGATGACTTGATCAGCCTGCTGGTCGCCGGCGTTCCCGCAAGGCGCGTCACTCGACTCTCCGCTTCCGCCAGCCGTTCTCGGGTCACCCGGGCGGCCGCAGCGAAATCCTGGGGCGCCAGTTCGCCCGCGCCCGCGAGAGCGGCCAAGTCCGCTAGGCGCTTGCGCAGCGTCTCCGCCTCCGTTGAAGCCCTCTGAGCAGCCAAGGAGGCCGTCCTCGGGGCCTTGCGGTACAAGACGCGATGCTTGATGAGGTACTCCAGGATGAGTTCCGTAATGGCCTCGTCGAGGCGATCACGCGACCGAGTCACGCAGCGAGACTTCGAGCAGCCGTATCCCGTCCGAGCCTTGCCATTGCGTTGGCGCGATCGGTTGTGGGCGCGGACCGGCGCTCCGCAGACGCCGCAGTCGAGAACTCCTGACAAGAGGGTCCGGCGACCATCATCTGGGGACTGACGACGACGCGGATCGGTGAGGAGGGCGCGGGCCTGGCGGAAGGTGAGCTCGTCAACGATCACCGGCGCGGTGGACTTGCCGACGACTTCCCCCTTATAGACGCTCAGCCCGGCGTTGGCCGGTCGCAGCAGAATCGTTCGGGCCACGCCTGGCGTGATGACAACGCCCTTGGGGCCGACCAACCCCCGCGCCTCCCACTCCCTTGAGATCTCACGCAAGGAGCCTCCGGCCAGGATTCGGGCGTAGGCCCACTCGATGGCTGCCGCCTCCACTTCGATCAGCGCCTCCATCGACGCGGTGTAGCCGAAGCGCCGCGTACCACCGCCGAACCGACCTTCCTCGGCGCGCTGTCGGGCGGCTCGCGCAACGCGCTCACCGCGCTTTTCAACCTCACCCTGGGCGATGGCCCCGAGCAGTCGCGCCACTGTCTTGCCGTCAGCTGTGCTGAGATCGACGTCACCAGAGCGGACCGTGACGACCTGGACGGACCCCAGAACTGTGACCAGCTCCTCCAAGTCCGTGGTGCGGCGGTAAAGGCGGTCTGAGGCCCAGGCCACGAGCACGTCGATCTCCCCCGCCCGGACGTCCTCGAGGAGCCTGCGGTACTCCGGTCGGAAGCCGGTCGTCGCTGACTTGTTGTTGTCGCAGTACACGTCGACGAGGTCCCAGTCCTTGTCCGAAATCAGCTTTCGGCAGTCCTGCTCCTGTCTGCGCACACCAGCGGTGTCGTCGTCACGCGCATCCGAAATCCGTGTGTAGATCGCCGCCTTCATAGGTGTTACTCTATAACAGTCGTCTTGCCGCTGCCCGTTCCACCGCTGATGAGGATCGCCAGGCGGGCGCGCATCATGTCGCGCAGCACATCGGCGGCGGCGTTATCCATGCTGCCGCGAGCGACAAGGTCGTCGAGGGTGAACGCAGCACGGTTGGGAATGCGAAGCGAGATGAGCGTGCCTTCAACCGCAATGGGTGGCACAGCGCAATGCAGACGGGCGCCATTCGGCAGTCGCGCATCAACGAACGGAGCGGCATCGTCGAGTCGACGACCGGCGCTGCCGGCGAGCCGCTGCGCGAGCCTGCGGACGTCGGCCTCGCTCGCGAAGGTGACGTCGGTCCGCTCCAGACCGGCACCGCGATCGATCCACACGGCCGATGGCCCGTTGACGATGACGTCGGTCGTGCCCGGCAGATGAAGGAGGGGTTCGAGGGGGCCGGCACCGACAAGCTCCTGCCGGAGGGAGCGCACGAGGTCCAGGACCGCCGCGTCACCAAGAACAAGCCCCTCCGCACGCAACGCTGCAGCGACACGCGCGGGCGTGGCGTCGCTGTCGTGCTCGACCAGACGGGTGCGAACTCGTTCGAGCAGGTTCGTGTTCATGCTGCCCGGCCCCTCTCCGACATGATTCCCGCAAGTGCGGCTATGCACGCCCGGCCGTAGCCATCGCGCAGTGATGGCGGCTCACCTTCGTCGGCCCGCGCCGGGACCGCCTTGGCAGACGGGACCCGGCCGATGACCGGGATACCGAGGGCCGTCGTGACCGAGTCGTCGTGCACCCCGCCGGACTCGCTGCGGACCACGACCCCGAGACTCGAGCACCGGGGCGCGAGTTCCGCGGCCAAGCGGGCCGCGGCAGCGGTCGCTCGGACCCGGGTCGGCGTGACGATGATCGTCTGGTCGGCGCGCGCCAGCGCGAGTTCCGTAGCTGCGTCGAATCTCCGCGGAACATCCACCACGACGAGGTCGTAGCCCCGCACTCCCGCGTCGAGCACGGCTGCGAGGACATCGATGTCGATGGTTGCCGGACCGATCCGGCCCGCCGAGAGGACGGACACCCCGCTGACGTGCGGCAGGGACTGGTGCAGAGCAGCCGTACCCAACCGGCCGCGCGTCTCGGCGAGATCCGGCCAGCGGATGCCTGCCGCGTCCTCGATGCCCAGCAGGACGTCGAGTCCACCACCGAGGGGATCACCGTCGACGAGCAGGACCCGCGAGGAGCGCGAGGCAGCGGCCATGGCGAGGGTCGCCGCGAAAGTGGAGGCGCCCGCACCTCCACCGCAGCCGACCACCGCCACGACCTTTGCGTCGCGCGGCGTTCCCTCGCCGCTATCGGCCAGCCGATCGATCAGCCAGCGCTCGCCCTCGGGCAGGGAGACCACGTGCTCGGCACCCAGCAGCACGGCCCGCTGCCAGTCCTCCGGTGTCGGCGCGCGACTGATCAGGACGACGTCGCGGCGCCTGCTCATGGCGGCATTTGAGACAGCTGCCGCCGCATCACCACCGATCAGCACCAGCGGCGCCAGTTGCCACCGGCTCCGTGCGCCCTCGGCATCCGTCGACAGGTGCACATCGACGCCATTGGCCGCTGCGAGCCGCAGCACGTCGTCGATCAGTTCCGGATCATTGCTCACCAGCAGCGGTCGTGCTCCATTCATGCCCTGCCCCTCTCGTTAGGGAGAGGGTCGTCTCGGAACGGCTCGCCGGCCATGGGCATCGGCAGCCTGTGGACGACTGACACGCTGTCGTCGCGCCTGTGGGTCGGTCCCAAGCAGTACCGTGCTCGCATGACGGAGAACGCCGCCCCGATCGTCGCCGGGGGTCCGAAAGCCGCCGCCTTCTTCGACCTCGACAAGACGATCCTCGCCAAGTCGAGTTCGTTCGCCTTTGCGCGTCCCTTCTACAAGGAGGGCCTCATCGGGCGCACTGACGTGATCCGCAGCGCGTATGCCCAGTTCGTCTACCTCGCATCGGGCGCCGACCACGATCAGATGGAGACGATGCGCGAGTACATGTCGAAACTGGTCACCGGGTGGGATGCCGACAAGGTGCAGCAGATCGTCGGCGAGACCCTCGACGACATCGTCGACCCGATGGTCTACGAAGAGGCCGTGCAGCTGATCGCCGAGCACAAGGCGGCAGGCCACGACGTCATCATCATCTCGTCGTCCGGCACCGACATCGTCGAGCCCATCGGGGCGCGACTGGGCGCCGATCTGGCCATCGGTACGCAGGTCGCGATCGAGGACGGCGAATACACCGGCGAGATCCTCTTCTACGCGTACGGGCCGAACAAGGCGGAAGCCATGCGGAGCCTGGCCGATGAGCGCGGCTACGACCTCACCGCGTCCTACGCCTACAGCGACTCCCACACCGACGCGCCCATGCTGGAGGCGGTCGGTCATCCCGTGGCAGTCAACCCCGATACCGAACTCCGCAAGCTCGCCGGCGAACGTGGCTGGCCGATCCGCGACTTCGCCAAGCCGGTGGCCACCAGCGTCAGTCCCGGCCGCGGGTGTGACGCTCACGTAAGGAGTCGGCGAATCCGAACCGCTAGCGCAGGGCTGCGTAGGTCCGCCATCCCCCAGCGGATGACTCCATAGCCCAGCGCCCGAATCTCGTCCTCGCGCCGCTTCTCCCGGTACAGGTCGTCTGCCACCGCGTACTTGAGCCGGCCATCGCACTCCCCAACCAGACGTGACCGCTCCCAGAGCACGTCAACACGCGCCACGAACCGGCCGGCATCGGTGCGCAGTTCCACCTGCAGCCTCGGGAGCGGAAGCCGGTGCTCGACGAAATAGGCGAACGACGCGGACTCGAGCACGCTCTCTCGAGCGGCATCCAGATATCGCGCGGCGACTCGTGCACGTGCCGACGGGGCGCTTCGCGGAGCCGGCGGAGCTCGCGGCGGCCGTGGCCTTCCTCGCCTCGGACGACTCGTCGTTCATCACCGCGAGCGCGTTCGTCGTACGAGTGATGCCGAGCAATGTCGAACCAGGTCCGAGCGACGGTCGTGACCGGGACTCGCAGCTGCAGGACATCGTCGTCCGCGAGTTCGGTCCGGTGAATCACCACACCGGGACGCCGACCGTTCCATCCGCCCTCGGGCGCGATCAGCGCAACCCGATCGGGCAGCGCCTCGAACATTGGATGGCCGTGCACGGCCGCAGCGCTGTGGAAGCCGATCACGGAACCGGCGTTGGCCAATGCCATCGCGATGGCCCGCTGCGCATGATCGACGCGCGCGCGAGCGAAGACGTCGAGGTCGTCGGGGACCGTGGCCTCAGCCCTTCGGTACACCCCACGATTGAGCGCAACCCAGCGACCCGATCGGACCCGCTGCCGAATCTGGTCCGATGTGAGGCCGGCCGACCGGGCCTGCGCAGCGGTGAACACCACCGGCAACTGCGGGTCGGGATCGGCGAGACGGGGCATACCGGCAGGCTGCCCAATCCCCCGCACCCACCGCCAGCCCGACTTTCCACCTGTGGAGAGTCGCCACTCCATACCCCAGCGTCATACCCAGCGCCGGTTGTGACGCTGGGGTATGGAGTCGGGTCAGGACGGGACGACGACGGCCTTCGCGCCCATGGCGACGGCGGTGGCCTGCCACACGATGAACTCGGACACCCCCGCAGGGGTGCCGCTCGCGTAGGCGCGCAGCGCCTTCACATAGGCGGGGCGGCCCAGTTCGAGCATGCCGTGCTCGGGGATGCTGAAGAGCGACGGATCGACGCCGCGCGCGGCCAGCACCAGCCTGGTCGATGCCCGGGCCAGCAGGCCCGAGCCCCAGGCGAACGGTCGGACGATGGCCAACTCGGCATGCGCAATGGCGGCCACGAGAAGCGCCGGCGCCTGGGTTGGCGTCGTCAGCATCCCGGCTAGGCCGGCCAGCCGCTCGGCCGCCGCGCCCGCGGGGACGGGCGTTCCGAGGTTCAGCGGATCATCTGCCAGCTCGCCGTGCCGTGGTCGGCCCAGCTCGTCAGCCGGGCAGAAGCCGTGGGCCGTCAGGGCGTGCAGGTGCGCGAAGGCCTGCAGAGGGGCCGTGGTGAACACGTCGACCTGGGTCGGAACGGCGGCCGTGAGGCGAAGGGCCGCTTCGAGGACGCGACCCATCGGCGAGTCGTCCGGTACCGCGACATCTGCGCCGTCAATTGCAGCCGAGTCTCGGGCTCCCCGTTGGATCGACGCCGATGCCACCTCTGCCGCCGCGCCCCGCACGTCCCGGCGCCACAGCAGGGCGTCGACCTCCTCGCGGGCGGCAAGCAGCGCGGCCGCGACCGTTTTGTCCTCCGCGAGGACAGCTAGCGTGTCGTTCCGAGACTCGAACACGCCCCCATCTAACTCATGCCTCTGATTCACTACGCCCGTGACCAACGAAACCGAAGCCCACGAAGCCATCGAGAACCTCAGCCACGAGGACCGGCACTTCCCGCCCACTCCCGAGTTCGCCGCACAGGCCAACGCCACCGCAGCGATGTACGACGACGCAGCGGGCGATCGGCTGGCCTTCTGGGCCGAGCAGGCCCGGCACCTGTCCTGGGAGACGCCCTTCACGGAGATCCTCGACTGGTCCGAAGCGCCGTTCGCCCGCTGGTTCGCCGACGGCAAGCTCAACGTCGCCTACAACTGCGTCGACCGCCACGTCGAGGACGGCTACGGCGATCAGGTGGCGATCCGCTTCGAAGGGGAGCCCGGTGACCGTCGCGACATCACGTATGCCGAGCTCATGGTCGACGTCTCGAAGGCGGCCAACGCGCTGACCGAACTTGGTGTCCAGACCGGTGACCGCGTCGCGATCTACCTGCCGATGATCCCCGAGGCGATCGTCGCCATGCTCGCCTGTGCCCGCATCGGTGCACCGCACTCCGTCATCTTCGCCGGCTTCTCGGCCGAGGCCCTCCGCAGCCGCATCGACGATGCGCAGGCGAAGCTCGTCATCACCGCCGACGGCCAGAACCGACGGGGATCGACGATGGCCCTCAAGCCCGCGGTCGACGAGGCCGTCGCGGACGCCCCGTCCGTCACCAACGTCCTCGTCGTCAAGCGCACCGGTGGCGATGTCACGTGGACCGAGGGCCGTGACGTGTGGTGGCACGACATCGTCGATCGCCAGCCCGAGACGCACACACCCGAGGCATTCGACGCCGAGCACCCGCTGTTCATCCTGTACACGTCGGGCACCACCGGCGCGCCGAAGGGCATCCTGCACACCACGGGCGGCTACCTCACACAGGCGAGCTACACGCACCGCAATGTGTTCGACCTCAAGCCCGACACGGATGTGTACTGGTGCACCGCCGACATCGGCTGGGTCACCGGTCACTCCTACATCGTCTACGGCCCGCTGGCCAACCGCGTGACGCAGGTCGTCTACGAGGGCACGCCCGACACCCCCGGCAAGGACCGCTGGTGGGACATCGTCGAGCGACACAAGGTATCCATCCTCTACACCGCGCCGACGGCGATCCGCACCTTCATGAAGTGGGGCGACGACCTGCCGAACGGCAAGGACCTCTCGAGCCTGCGCCTCCTCGGCTCAGTCGGTGAGCCGATCAACCCCGAGGCGTGGATGTGGTACCGCGACGTCATCGGCGGTGGCCGTTGCCCGATCGTCGATACGTGGTGGCAGACCGAGACGGGCGCAATCATGATCTCGCCGCTGCCGGGTGTCACCGCCTGCAAGCCAGGCTCCGCGATGGGACCGCTGCCGGGCATCGGTGCGGCGATCGTCGACGACAACGGGACACCCGTCGGCAATGGCGGTGGCGGCTACCTCGTCCTCACCGAGCCCTGGCCCGCGATGCTCCGTGGGATCTGGGGCGACAAGCAGCGCTACGTCGACACGTACTGGTCTCGCTGGTCGCAGTACTACTTCGCTGGCGACGGCGCCAAGTGGGACGACGAAGGCGCCATCTGGCTGCTCGGCCGCGTCGACGACGTCATGAACATCTCCGGCCACCGCATCTCGACCACCGAGGTCGAGTCGGCACTCGTGTCGCATCCGAAGGTCGCTGAAGCGGCCGTCGTCGGGGCATCCGACGAGATGACGGGCCAGGGCATCGTCGCGTTCGTCATCCTCCGGGGTGGCGTCGACGGCCAGGACGGGGCAGCGATCCAGAAGGAGCTGCGCGACCACGTCGCCCATGAGATCGGGCCGATCGCGAAGCCCCGTCAGATCCTCGTCGTCGCCGAACTGCCCAAGACCCGCTCCGGCAAGATCATGCGCCGCCTGCTCCGCGATGTCGCCGAGAACCGCACCATCGGCGACGCGACCACCCTCGCCGATCCCGCGGTCATGGGTCTGATCAGCAGTGGCCTGGCGGCCGGATCAGCCGAGGACTGACGCCCTCGCGATGGCGCAGGCTGTCGTTAGGCTGACCACGTGAGTCAGGGCAGCGAGTTCCTCAGCCGCCCCACGTTGGGGCAGCGCGGCTGGCTGCTGCAGCAGTTGCGCGACGAGACCTTCGGTGGCGTCCTGCTGCTGATCGCCGCCGGCTTCGCGCTCGCTTGGGCGAACTCCCCGTGGGGTGCAAGCTACGAGGCCCTCGTCGACACCAAGGTCGGTCCGATCTCGCTCCACCTCGACCTGCCCCTGGGCGTGTGGGCTGCTGATGGGCTGCTCGCCGTGTTCTTCTTCGTCGTCGGCCTCGAACTCAAGCACGAACTCGTCCTCGGCTCGCTGTCGAACGTCCGCGAGGCCGTCGTGCCCGCGGCCGCCGCCCTCGGCGGGATGGTCTTACCCGCCGCCATCTTCGTCGCGGTCAACGCGATGTCGGCTGAGGGCTCGGTGACCGGCTGGGGCATCCCGATGGCCACCGACATAGCGTTTGCGCTCGCCGTGCTCGCTGTCGTCGGCCGACGGCTCCCCGTCGCCCTGCGCGCATTCCTGCTGACGCTGGCTGTCGTCGACGACCTCGGTGCCATCACCGTCATCGCGATCTTCTACTCCGATCACTTCTCCGCGATCTGGTTCCTCGCGGCCCTCGCCACCTTCGCCGCGTATGCCTTCGCACAGCGGAGCCGCGTGACATCACCGCTTGTCTACATTCCCCTGGTGCTGGCCGGCTGGTACTGCACCCATGAGAGCGGCATCCACGCGACGATCGCGGGAGTCGTCTTCGGCTTCCTGACCCGAGTCCGCCCGGATCCAGGTGAAGCGAAGGCCCCAGCGGACCGCATGTCGCACCTCATCCATCCGATCAGCGCCGGGATCTGCGTACCGCTGTTCGCGTTCTTCTCTGCCGGTGTCGACTTCCGCAGCATCGGTTTCGCCGAGTCACTCGCCCCTCCCGTCGCGATCGGCATCATCATCGGCCTCGTCGTCGGCAAGCCGATTGGCGTGTTCAGCGCCGCCTGGCTCACGGCGCGATTCACTCGCGCCTCGCTGAGTCCGGACCTGAGCTGGCGCGACGTGGGTGATCACCGAATTGGCTTACGAAACGGATGAGAGCCTGCTCGAGTCCGCCAAGGTTGCCGTCCTCTCCGCTTCGGTCCTCGCGGCCCTCCTCGGTGCCGGGGCCCTGCGCTTCCGCAACCGGCACTACCGCGAGGTCTACGCCCGTGAGGAGGCCGATGCGGACGGCGACGGAATCCCGGACGTGTACGAACAGGGTGAGGCCCGATAGCCTTCAGGAACCTGCCCAACCGGAGGAAGCCATGCCCCCCCAGCCAGAACCGAGCATCAAGGACCTGGTCAGCAAGACCGTCGCCGACGCCCAACGGCTAGCCAAGGCCCAGGCCGCACTCCAGGGGGCCATCCGCGAGATCGGCGCCAAGGAGCTCCTCGCCATGGACGGCATCGCCAAACTCAGCGTCGTCGGCATCGGCATGCGGTCCCACAGCGGGGTGGCC
>JAPLBU010000390.1 GCA_026392575.1 Actinomycetota bacterium
ACGGGGTTCGCCAGCAGATCAAGCAGCTCCCACGTGCTATCGCCGACGAAGCCGGTTGGTCGGGCGCCGAATTTCTGCTGGAAGGCCTTGACCGCAGCGGCGGTCGACTTTCCCATCACCTCTGCGGTCAGGTTGGTGGGGTAGATCTCGTAGCCGAGCCACGCCAGCCGCTCCTGGACATGGCGCACGCGCCAGCCTCGGGCGCCGATGCGCAACGGAAGGGCGCTTGCGACAACGACGGGGGCTGCGGGTGCGGTTTCAGGTGGCGGTGTTGGTGCCGGCTCAGGACTAGGCGCGGCCGGATCGGTGGGCGCGGTGGTCGGAACAGGCTCGGGTGTCGGGGTGCTGCCGTTGTCGGCGGATGCCGGGGGCGTGAGCAGGAGCGCGCCGACCAGCACCGAGGCGAGGGCCGCGGAAACCGATGCGAAGCGACGATGAACCTGCACCGGTCAAGGGTACTTCGCTCGGCGGGACTAGGGGATCGGGACGAACGCCCCGGTGGCCGCTGGATGGTGAGGTCAACCTATGGGGTGAGTCGGTCCTCGGCGAATCGCCCACACCGCGAATGCAGCGTTCGCGCCGACGATCAGGCCAGCGACGATCATCGCGGAGTACACGGGTACCACCACGCTGGGCAGCCACCACACGGCAACAGTCGCCACGGCCAGCCCGGAGACCACCTGCACGATGCCCACGACGGCCCACCGGCCGCGCGCGCAGAAACCGAGCACCGCGAACGAGAGCAGCACCACGGCGATTCCACCCCCGAAGTAGGTGAGGTGCTGCTCGCCGAGGCGGTCCTGCTCGCGCGCCGTGAACAGCACAAGACAGTCGAGGGTGGCGATCATCCCGAAGACCAGGGTCAGATGCGCCAGCAGGGACAGGCGCCACCGCATGCCGACCATGCTGACGCTGTGCGGGAAGGTGCCCTCGAAGTACAGCGCCCAGATGGAGACGCTGATGATGAACGTCATCGCGAAGACGCCCAGGTTCGGTACCGAACCCTTCGCGCCGAGTGCCGGCACGAGGAGCAGGAAGCCATCACCGAGGACGATGAGGATGAACAGTCCGAGGCGTTCTCGCAGGTGGTCGGGTCGGGCGACGAAAACCGGTGGTGATGCCGTCCTGTGCGCGGTGAGCCCGGGGATGATCCCGATGCCGAGAGCGAGGACGAGATAGGGCCACAGCGGATCCATTCCGATCAATCCTGCGACGACGCAGATGAAGCCGCCGATGGCGACGAAGACCGCCTGGCGTCCCAGGGGTGCACGCATGGATCCGCCACCGCCGAGGATGAACAAGGCCGCGGAGATGACCATGGCCAGGCCGTAGACCGCGAGTCCGCGGCTCATGCGGACGGGATCCCCGTAGTCGATCGCCAGTGCAGCGAGGATCAGAGCGCCCATCTGCACGCCGAAGCGCGCCCGACACCGGGTAGACGTTGTTGGCCGTGGTGGTGAGGAACCACACCCAGCACAGCGAGACCAGGCCGAGTACCGCGATCAGCGCCGTGCTGCCCGACGGATGCTCGAGGTAGCGGTCGTTGGTGACGTTGACCGCTGCGACGACGACGAGGTCGAAGAAGAGCTCGAACCAACCGACGGGTTGACCTTTCACCTCGGCCGGGGCGTCCTTGTCAGCCACGGACGTCCTCGAACCAGCGCGGTGACGTCGTGCGCGGCGGATGCAGCCGCTGCGGCCACACGACGATTCGCGGTTCTCCCCGCAGGTTGGCCTCGTGGGCTCGTCGCAGGCCAGCGGAGATCTCGTCGACGCTGCTGACCGTCTCTGCTGAGATACCGAACGCGGCACCGAGGGAGTGCCACTCGGGAGTGAGCAGGTCGACGCCACGTTCGGGGTGACCGAAGACCTGCTGGTCGAAGCGCAGCATTCCGTAGCCACCGTCGTCGACGACCAGCAGTGTCACGGGCAGCGACGCCTGCGCGATCGTGGCCAGCTCGCCGAGGGCGAACATGGGTCCGCCGTCACCGCAGACAGCAAGCGTCGGGATGCCCACGGAGGACGGACCGATCGACGCGGGGAGTGCGTAGCGGCTGGCTGCTGTACCCGCCGACCCAGTACGCCCCGACAGCCATATCGCAGACGACGGCACCCTCGGTCGGCCAGCCCGCGTCGACCTGCTGCACCCAGGTGATCGCTGATGCCGTGCGTGGGTCGGCGAGCAGACGGGCGACGATGCTCGGCCGGATCGACGTGGTGTCGACCCACGGCTGGCGATCGGCCACGCCCATGTTGTCGAGGATCTCGGCGAGTGACTCGAGCCCCAGACCGACGTCGGCACTGATGACGCAGTCGAAGTCGATGGTCCGGTGGATCAGGCTGCCGAGGGTCAGGGCGGCGCGACGCGGGGGGAGGTCGATGCGCCAGTTCTTGGTGTTCATCCCGTCGAACGACGACCCGATGACGAGCAGCAGGTCGGCGGAAGCGAGGAGGGCACCGACCTCGGGCTCATGAACCGGGGCGTCGACGAGCAGCGGGTCGCCGGCGAGCAGCCCGCGGCCCGCGTAGCTCGTGAGCACCGGTGCACCGAGCCGGTGTGCCAGCGCGCGGGCTGCTTCTTCGGCCTCCGCAGCGACGACTCCGCCACCGAGCCATAGAACGACCCGCGGCGAGGTGCTGATGACCTCGGCGAGGTCGGTCACCTCATGCGGGTCGGCGCGGGGTGCGGGCAGGCGCGGGATGTGCGGAATGGCGGCGGTCCACTCCTCGGACAGGATGTCGGACGGAACGCCGACGTAGCTGCCGAGCGGAGGTGGTCCCCAGGCCTCTCGCAGTGCGAGCACCGTCGACGCGATCGCCTCCTGCCGGGTGCGAGCCCGGCGGGCCGTCGCGCCGAACGCCTCGAACATGGCGCCCTGGTCAGCCATCTCGTGCAGGATCCCGCGCGGACCGGCAGGCGAGCGAAGCGACTGGCCGACCTCGCTGGCGAGCACGATCATGGGCGATCCGCTGATGAAGGCCTCACCGAAGGCGGCGACGACATTGGCCGCACCGGGGCCGCTGGTGAGCAGGGTCGCCGCGGGCTTGCCGGTGGCCCGGTACAGACCATCGGCCGCGTAGCCCGCCGCCTGCTCGTGCCGCACGCCCACGATGCGGGGTGCTGATTCCGAATCGGCGTCCCAGAACGGGAGGTTGTGCACGCCGGGGATGCCGAATGCGCGTTCGACCCCGTGCCGCCCGAGCAGCTCGAGGATCGCGGCCGCTACGGATGTCCGGGCGGTCATGCGCGGGACTCGAACATGCCGAGAAGGGCGGCGATGCTGAGGACGCTCCGCGGCGCATAGGGAGTGCGCCACAACCCACCGTGGTTGGCAGCCTGGGCGAACAGGTCCATCGGATTGGCCAGGGGCGTGCTGGGGTTCGCAGCAGCGGCCGGGTTGCGGAGATCGTGGACGAGCAGTGCCGCCATCAGAGTGGTTGACGTGGCGGGCTCGAACACCTCGACGCCGAAACGTCCGGCGCCGGCATAGGCCGCCGCGAGGGCGCGGTTCTTCACGACCGACTGCGTGCGTGTCGCCGGGGCGAGGTTCAGCGACACGGGTGTTCCATCGGCACGGGCGACGAGGGCACGCCAGCGCTGCAGTCGCTTGGCGAGCGCGTAGTTCGGACCCTGCTGTGGAACGAGCGAGTCGTTGATGCCGAACTCGATGCCCGCCTCATTGATGAACGTCTCGCGGTAGTTCGGCTCGAACTGCTTCACCAGTCGCAACGGGCTCTGCAGCAGTCCGCTCAGTCCGCGTGCGTCCCAGCGACGACGGGACTCCTCGACGGCGTCGAGCGGGACCATGAAGACATCGGTCGGTGTTGCGAGGTAGGCGAGGGTGATGTCGTCGCGCTGGGCGAGCAGGCGCGTGGCCAGGGCGTCGCCGGCCATCGACAGCAGCACATGCGCTGCACCATCGGCGTAGGCGTACGTTCCGAGGACGAATGGCTGCTCGATCTCACGGAGCCAGGCGCTGAGTTCCGGGGTCTGGCGGAGCAGGTCGGCACCGGCCTTGCTCGCGACCGTGGCGTCGTCGTCGGGGTGCACCATGCCGTCGAGGACGAAGGGCGGGGCACCGCTGGGGTCGAGAGCGATCGGGATGCGGAGCGAACCAGCGGTGCTGCGCGTGGTGGCGATCAGCCGCTGCCAGAGGTCCGGCCGCGGCAGATCGATGGCGTGGACGCGCGCACCCCAGCGCAGCAGCGAACGGGTCGGCCCCATCTCGGCGCCGGCACCGAGGATGGCGATGTCGACGTCGCGCAGATCCAGCCAATCCGGGTTGTCGAGGACGAGCGTCAGCGCCTCGGCGAAGCCGGGCTCGGCGATCCCGTTGGACACCCACTTGTCGATCTGGCGGCCCAGGTCACTGCCGAAGAGCCGGCGACCGCTGTACGGCAGCGTGAGTTCAGATTCCGGGGGGATGATCCCCTGCACGGTGACGGACCCGAACCGGGGCTGGTCGAACTGCTCCATCGCCTGCCAGAGCGGCAGGTGCTCGCCATTGCGCCCGAAGACGAAGCGTCGATGCGCCGAGTCCAGCCCGTCGGTGGAGATGGTGACAGCGTCCTCGGCTCGCATGGCGGCCGCGCGGACGATGTCGCGCAGGGGTCCGATGTAGCCGCCACGCCAGTCGGAGGTGTGCTCAATGCGAGCAGCGATGATCGGGTCCACTCGGCGGATGCTGTCGGCGAAGATCGCCCGGCCGGCCGCACTCGTACTGCGGCGGCCGTCGCCACCCTCAGGGAATGTCAGGCCCTCGTCTGCCGAGCGGGCGCTGTCTGCCATTTTCGGAGGATAGCCAATCGGGTCAGTGCTGGGAGCAGATGGTGCTGCCGAGCTCGGCGGCCACCAGGAGCGCGACCCGGACATCATCCGATGTTGTCCGGAAGTTGGTGAAGCACGGCCGCAGCCAGGTCCGCCGGTCGATCACCGCCGGGGAGACGTAGACCCGTCCATCGTGCTGCATGGCACGGCAGAGGTACTCGTTGTGAGCGTCGATGTCGTGGCAGCCCGGCAGTACGTGGCGGATCGGGACGATGGACAACTGCGGCTCGTGCTCGCGGGTCTGGAATTCCGGGTGCGCGGACGCCAGTCCGTAGAGCAGCCGGGCCTGCGCGAGGTTGGCCTCAATGGCCGTCCTGAAAGCCTGGGCGCCGTGGACGCGCAGGGCGAGCCACACCTTCAGCGCACGGAGCGGTCGCGAGTACTCGAGCGTGACGTCGACGGCGTTGAGCTCGTCATCGTCGTGCGGGATGTAGTCCTCGTTGTGTGAGAACACGGCTGCCAGATCCGCCTTGTGGCGCACGAGCACCGCGCTGCAGGCCTTGGGGACGAACATCCACTTGTGCGCATCGACGCCGAGGGAGTCGGCGCGTTCCAGACCGGCGAACAGATGAGCAGAGGTGGGAGCGGCGGCGGCGGGCAGGCCGTAGGCGCCGTCGACGTGCAGCCAGACTCCGCGCGGCTCGCAGACGTCGGCGATGGCCCCGATGGGATCCACGGCGCCGGTCAGCGTGGTGCCGGCCGTTGCGACGACCGCGATCGGAGTGATGCCGGCGGCGATGTCCGCGTCGATGTGTCGCGCGAGGTCCGTCGGATCCATCCGTCGGCGTGAATCGATGGCGATGTCGCGGACGTTGTCGCGGCCCACACCGAGCAGCTCGGCGGCACGAGTCACGGAGTAGTGCGCCTCGGCCGAGCAGTACATGGCGGCAGGGCGGTTGAGCATCCCCGTCGATCGACTCCCGGGCAGTGCTCGCTCACGGGCCGCAGCGAGGGCGGTGATGTTGCTGATCGTGCCGCCGCTGGTGAAGGAGCCGGTGGCTGCTGGGAAGCCGAGGAAGGCGGCGAGCCAGTCAATCGCCTGGCGCTCGAGTTGCGTTGCGCCTCGTGCGTCGAGCGCGAGGTTGATGTCGTACGAGTGGGCAAGCAGGTCGGCCAGGGCGCCGACCTCGAGACCGCTCGATCCGATGTAGGCGAAGTACCGGGGGCGTGCCTGAGCTAGGGATGCGTCGAGGACGTCAGCAGCGAAGTCAAGATCGGCGATCACATCGCCAGGGGACTCGGGGAGTTCCTCGCGGAGCCGGGCGAGCAACTCCGGTGAGGGCACGGTCTCGACCTCGCGCGCCTCGTCGAACCCGCGCCAAGCGCGAGCGACGAGCGCCGCGGCATGCTCGAGTGCCGGCTCCCGCTGGTCGCCGAGCGTCAGCGGACTCATGCTCGCGTCGCCAACTGCTTGCGGTAGGGGATGAGATCCGGAGTCCGGTCGACGCCGACGACGCCGACGAGACCTGATGCATCGTGGTACTCGACGATGCACGGTCCATCGGTGTCGCTCTCGACGACCTCGATGCGATTGGCAATGCCGGGCATCCCGAAGGACTGCAGCGCGTAGTC
>JAPLBU010000034.1 GCA_026392575.1 Actinomycetota bacterium
CGAGACCGACGTCGTCGGATCGCACAGATCGAAGCCGGAGTACAGGACCTTCATGTCGTCCAGCGTCGCGATGGAGACACCGGAGGTGCCCACCTTGCCGTAGACGTCGGGTTCCTCGTTCGGGTCGCGTCCGTAGAGCGTCACGGAGTCGAATGCGGTGGAGAGCCGTGTCGCCGGCTGTCCGGACGCGAGGAGGTGGAAGCGGCGGTTGGTGCGGAAGGGGTCGCCCTCGCCGGCGAACATGCGCGCCGGTGCCTCGCCCTCGCGCTTGAACGCGAACACTCCGGCCGTGTACGGGAAGCTCCCGGGCACGTTCTCCTCGCGCAGGTAGTGCACGAGCTCGCCAGCGTCCTCGGTGCTGGGCAGGGAGACGCGGGGGATGCGTGAGCCCGACAGCGTCTCCTTCCAGAGGGCCGTGTGCAGTTCGGTGTTGCGGACGCGAACGACGAGTTCGTCGGCGGCGTATTGCTCGCGGATCGCGGGCCAGGCGGCCAGTTGCTGGGCGATCTCGGGGCGCAACTCGGATTCCTGCTGCAGCAGAAGGGATTCGACGGCTGACGGATCGGACCCTGATTCGCTGAGCAGGAGTGCGGCCGTGCGCAGATGCTGTGCACGGCGGGCGACGCCGGCCTGCTGATCCGTGGCGGCGTGGTAACCGCGGACGGCTTCGGCGATCTCGGCGAGGTACCGACCGCGCGCGGGCGGAACGACGGTGCTGAGGCTCGTGGGCTCCTTGCCGTCGAGGCGGGGAAGCACCCCGGTGCCGACAGTGAGCCCCCTCTCAACCAGCAGGTCGCTCAGGAAGTGGAACAGATGTGTTACGCCATCGTCGGCGAAGCGAGCCGCAGAGGTGCCGAAGACCGGCATGTCCTCCCACGTCGAGCTGAACGCCTGCCGGTTACGCACCAGCTGGCGCGCCACATCGCGGCGGGCATCCTCTGCGCCGCGGCGCTCGAACTTGTTGATGGCCACCGCGTCGGCGAAATCGAGCATGTCGATCTTCTCGAGCTGCGACGCCGCGCCGAATTCCGGTGTCATCACGTACAGCGAGGCATCGACGAAGGGCACGATGCCGGCGTCACCCTGGCCGATGCCGGGTGTCTCGACGATGACGAGATCGTGGGAGGTCTTGCACGCGGCGATGACGTCGGCCAGATGCTCAGGAATCTCCGAGCCGGGCTTCCGTGTTGCCAGCGAGCGGAAGTAGACGCCGCCGAGATCGACGGCATTCATCCGGATGCGATCGCCCAGGAGCGCTCCACCACCCTTGCGGCGAGTGGGATCGACGGCAATCACCGCGATCCGCAGCTTGCCTTCCTGATCGGCGCGGAAGCGGCGTAGCAGCTCGTCGGTGAGTGTCGACTTACCGGATCCGCCGGTGCCGGTGATGCCGAGAACGGGAGTGCCGGACCGCACTGCCGCTGCGTGCATCTGATCGAGCCAGTCGGCCGGTGCGCGACCCTCCTCGAGAACGGTGATGGCGCGGGCCAGGTCTCCGTCGTTGCCGGCGAGAACGGCCTCGAGCGGCGGCAGGTCGACTACGAGATCGACATCGCACTCCTCGACCATCGAGGAGATCATGC
>JAPLBU010000047.1 GCA_026392575.1 Actinomycetota bacterium
GTCGCGCAACGGACGTCGGAGTGGACTGACCTTCGCTCCCGAGGGCGGCAGCGAGCGGATGCGCAAGGTCATCAACAAGCAGGTGACCGAGGAGGACCTCATCCGCACGGTCACTACCGCGTACGCCGGTGGTTGGCGTTCGGTGAAGCTCTACTTCATGTGCGGCCTGCCGACCGAGACCGACGAGGACGTGCTGCAGATCGCGGAGCTGGCGCACGAGGTCATCCGCGCGGGTCGTGAGGCGAGCGGGCGGAAGGACATCCGCTGCACGGTGTCGATCGGTGGCTTCGTCCCCAAGCCGCACACGCCGTTCCAGTGGGCCGCCCAGCTCGACCATGTGACGACGGATGCGCGTCTGCACAAGCTGCGTGACGCCATCCGCGCCGACCGCCAGTACGGCAAGGCGATCGGCATCCGCTACCACGATGGCAAGCCCGGCATCGTCGAAGGCCTGCTCTCCCGCGGCGACCGCCGGGTGGGTGCGGTTATCCGCCAGGCGTGGGCCGATGGCGCCCGCTTCGACGGGTGGAGCGAGCACTTCTCCTACGACCGCTGGATGTCCGCTGCTGAGAAGGCGCTGGCCGACCAGGTCGTCGATGTCGACTGGTTCACCATCCGCGAGCGCCAGCGCGTCGAGGTGCTGCCATGGGACCACCTCGACTCGGGCCTTGATGCCGAGTGGCTGTGGGAGGACTGGCAGGACGCCCTGGCCGAGGTCGCGGTGGATGACTGCCGCTGGACGCCGTGCTTCGACTGCGGTGTCTGCGACCAGATGGATACCGAGATCCAGGTGGGGCCGACGGGGGTCGTCACGCTGCCGATGCCGGCGATGCCCGAGCGCACCGTGCTGGCCACAGCGGGCGGGGCCTGAACTGTGGCCCGTCCCGCACCCGACCGCGATGTGGCGCCGACCGTCCAGCGACTGCGGTTGCGCTACGCCAAGCGCGGTCGACTGAGGTTCTCGAGCCATCGCGATTTCCAGCGCGCCCTGGAGCGAGCGCTCCGCCGTGCCGACATCCCGATGGCCTACAGCGCGGGCTTCTCGCCGCATCCCAAGGTCTCCTACGCGAACTCCGCCCCGACGGGCGTGGCCAGTGAGGCCGAGTACGTCGAGATCGGGGTGGCTCAGGCATGCAACCCGGAGGCGGTGCGAGCGGCGCTTGATGCCGCCCTGCCGCCGGGGCTCGACGTGGTCGAGGTTGTCGAGGCGCGCACCTCCGACTTCGCCAACCGGCTCGAGGCCAGCATCTGGCGGGTGGAACTGCCGGGGGTGAGCCGGGACGAGGCCGAGCGGGCAGTAGGCCTCCTGCTGGCCGAAACCGAGGTGCTCGTCGACCGGATGACCAAGAACGGCCGGCGCACTTTCGATGCCCGAAGTGCCGTGATCGTGGCGGAATGCGCGGCGGACGCCGGACCGGCGGACGACTGTGCGATACTCACCTTGGTCGTCCGGCACGGAACCCCGTCCGTTCGACCCGACGACGTTCTCTCCGCGCTGAGTCGCGTGGCTGACCTCGTGCCGCCGAAGCCCCCACGGGTGACCCGGCTGGCACAGGGGCCACTCGATGAGGCCGGGACCTCGGTGGTCGATCCGTTTGCCCCTGACCGGGCCGGGTAGACCATCACCCGCCACCATGGCGGACAACCAGGGAACGGCGCCGGCGGAGCGAGTTCAGCCGCGCCTCACGCGCGATCCTCGCACCGCACATCTGAAGGCTTGACGAGGTGCGGAATGACCGACACCTCGCA
>JAPLBU010000020.1 GCA_026392575.1 Actinomycetota bacterium
CAGCGGAGGTTCGTTCGGGTCGAACCAGGCTTCGCCGGTGAGCGTGCCATCGAGTCCCTCGAATCGCGTTCGGCCGTGTGCCTCGATCACGGCAGTGAGCCCCCCGCTCGTGACGCGGGCGACGTTGCCGTCCACCGTTACGACCGCCACGGTTGCCTCGGCGGTCGCTAGTCCCTCCGTGACGGGGACCGCGTGCCCGCTGACGCTGCTGCGCACGCGAATCGTGGAGTCCCCCCACGCGTCGATGCGCAGGACCTCGCCTGGCAGTGCCAGCTCGACGCCCGATGTGTTGATCGTGAACGGCATGCTCGGACCTCCTGGACTAGGGAGTGCACTGCGAGGACGGGCGGCGGACGAGCTGGCCGCCCAGCCAGCAGAATGTTATCGCAATCATCGCCACCTCAGGGGGATGGTGGACCGGCGCTTTCCCGCACGACCAGGGACGGCTCGATCAGCAGCCGGTCGTCGGCCACGAAGTCATCATCGGTCACCAGTCGGTCGAGCAGTTCGACGGCAACAGCCCCGAGCCTGGCGAAGTCCTGCCGCACCGTGCTCAGCGACGGGAGGAAGTACGCGGACTCCGGTATGTCGTCGAAACCCACCACGCTCATGTCCTGGGGGACCCGGACGCCGCGCTCGTGCAGGGCGTGGAGGAGTCCAAGTGCCATCTGGTCGTTGGCAACGAAGACGGCCGTCACGGAGCCATCATCCGCAAGCCGCATTCCCGCCTCGTATCCCGACTGGGCTGTCCAGTCTCCGTCGAGTGCCGGCGGTGCGGTGACCCCACGGTCACCGGGCTCGGCACGCCAGCCATCCGACCGCAGCCGACTCTCGATCCAGTCCGCCGGGCCGGAAATGTGGTGCACCGTCCGGTGGCCGAACTCGAGAAGGTGGCGCGTTGCCAGCCGGGCACCGAGGCCTTGATCGATGCCGACGATAGGCACTTCCCCTTGGTGTCCGGCCTCTGCAGCCACAATCGGTGTGCCGCGGCCGAGGTCGCGGAGTGCCCCTGCCATGGCCGCGAAGGGTGCAATCACCACCATTCCGTCGACCATGCGGTCGTCGAGCGAGAGCACGGCAGATCGCAGAGCATCGTGGTCCGGGCGCTCGATGACGGTGATCGTCACACCGTAGCCACGCTCCCGTGCGGCACGCTCGATGCCCAGCACGGCCGAGCCGGGTCCGTACTGCGCGGTGTCAAAGGTGACTACGCCGAGGGTCTGTGAGCGACCGAGGGCGAGGCTGCGCGCCATCGCGTTGGGCCGGTAGCGAACCTGGTCCATGGCTCGCTGCACGCGGATTCGGGTCGAGGCGCTGACGTTGCCGCGGTCGTTGAGGACGCGCGACACGGTCATAGCCGAGACGCCGGCGAGCCGGGCGACGTCGGCAAGGGTCGCAGACCGGCCGGACCTAGCCTCGGCCATAACGGCACATCCCTCCCTCGCCCCCGCCGATTAGATCACGGGGAACCGTCGGCTGGTGTACCCGATCCCTTGTCCTGCCGAAATGATTGCGCTAACATTTGGGTGCCCCAGCCTGCCTTCGGCGGATACTGGCGGTCACAAGCCGAGCGACGTCGAGGTGACCATGTACCAAGGGAAGGCCGCAGTAGGCGTCGATTTCGGGACGCTCTCAGGTCGTGCCGTTGTCATATCGGTGGCCGATGGGCGCGAACTCGGTAGTGCCGTCCATGTGTACCGCCACGGCGTGCTCACCCAGTCCCTCCCGACGGGCCAAACGTTGCCACCCTCGTGGGCGCTGCAGGTCCCGCAGGATTGGCGTGACGTTCTGGCCCATGCCGTTCCGGAAGCCTTGCGAATCAGCGGCGTGGCGACCGATCAGGTAGTCGGCATCGGCACCGACTTCACGGCGTGCACAGTCCTGCCCGTCACGGAGGATGGTGTC
>JAPLBU010000045.1:0-1114 GCA_026392575.1 Actinomycetota bacterium
CTGATCTCAAGCGAGCTCTCAAGGACGCCGACGAACTCCTCCTCGCGACGCACGAGGACCGCGAGCGCGAGGCGATCTCCTGGCACCTGATGGAGGTGCTGCGACCCAAGGTCCCGGTCCGGCGGATGGTGTTCAACGAGATCACCCCCGAGGCGATCCGCGAGGCCGTCGCCAACCCCCGCGATCTCGACATGCAGCTCGTCGATGCGCAGGAGACGCGCCGCATCGTCGATCGCCTCTACGGCTTCCCTGTGTCGCAGGTGCTCTGGATGAAGATCGGCCAGGGCGCCAAGTCGGCCGGCCGCGTGCAGTCTGTTGCCGTGCGCCTGGTTGTCGACAAGGAGCGCGAGCGCATTGCGTTCCGGTCCGCTGGGTACTGGGACATCGTCGGCGTATTCGCACCGGGTCCGTTCGATGCGAAGCTGTCAGCGGTCGATGGTGTCCGTGTCGCGTCGGGCAACGACTTCGACCAGCAGGGCGTGCTGAAGAAGACGGCCGTCGTGGCTCTCGACGAGGCCGCGGCCGGCACGCTGGCCGCTTCGCTTGCCGGTGCTGCGTTCACCGTTCGCTCGGTGGTGCAGAAGCCGAGCCAGCGTCAGCCGAAGGCGCCGTTCATGACGTCGACGTTGCAGCAGGAGGCCTCGAACCGCCTGCGCTGGGGCGGCCAGCGCACGATGCGCGTCGCTCAGTCGCTGTACGAGAACGGCTACATCACCTACATGCGCACCGACTCGGTGAACCTGTCGGACCAGGCCGTCAATGCAGCACGCAACCAGGCCCGCGACCTCTACGGCGCCGAGTACGTGCCAGATGGCCCGCGCCGCTACGCGAGCAAGGTGAAGAACGCGCAGGAGGCCCACGAGGCGATCCGGCCGGCAGGCGACACCTTCCGCACACCGGGTGAGGTGTCGAAGGAGCTCAACGCTGATGAGTTCGCGCTGTATGACCTCATCTGGAAGCGCACGGTCGCTTCGCAGATGGTCAACGCACAGGTAGCGACCACGACCGTCAAGCTCGGCACCCGCACGGCCGAAGGCACCGATGCGGAGTTCACTGCGTCGGGCACGGTCGTCGTGTTCCCCGGCTTCTACGCCGCGCTAAAGGACATCGTCGA
>JAPLBU010000045.1:1194-3506 GCA_026392575.1 Actinomycetota bacterium
CGACCTCACCGCCCGCGCGCTACACCGAGGCGAAGCTGGTTGCGCGCCTCGAGGAGCTCGGCATCGGCCGACCGTCGACCTACGCGTCGATCATGTCCACCATCGTCGACCGTGGCTATGTCTGGAAGAAGGGCTCAGCGCTCGTCCCCAGCTTCACCGCATTCGCCGTCGTGCGCCTGCTGGAGGAGCACTTCACCGCCCTCATCGACTACCAGTTCACCGCGAACATGGAAGAGGTCCTCGACCTCATCGCCACGGGCCAGGCCGATCGCGTGCAGCAGCTCGAGGCGTTCTGGCGCGGTGGGCACAGCGTCAGCGGTGACTTCCCCGGCGTGAAGCCGTTGACGGAGGATCTCGGCGCGATTGATGCCCGGGCCATTGCGACGTTCCCGATTGCCGACACTGACGCGATGCTGCGGGTGGGTCGATACGGCGCCTATGTCGAGCGGGGCGAGGAGCGGGCGAACATCCCCGTCGACCTTGCACCCGACGAGCTCACCGCCGAGAAGGCCGAAGCGCTGCTGGCCGAGCCGTCCGGCGATTTCGACCTCGGCGTGAATCCCGACACTGGCCTTGCCATCGTCGCGAAGTCCGGCCGCTACGGTCCCTATGTCACCGAGGTGCTGCCCGAGGGCTCGCCGAAATCGGCGAAGCCGCGTACGGCGTCCTTGTTCACCAGCATGACGCTGACGACCATCACGCTCGAGGAGGCACTGCGCCTGCTCAGCATGCCGCGCGTCGTGGGCACGGATCCGGCCGACGGCATCGAGATCACGGCGCAGAACGGCCGCTACGGCCCATACCTGACCAAGGAGAAGGACTCGCGGTCGCTGGCGGCCGAGGAGGAGATCTTCACGGTCACGCTCGACGAGGCGCTTGCGCTGTTCGCTCAGCCCAAGCCGCGGCGTGGCCGCGGCCAGGCCAAGCCGCCGCTGCGCGAGCTCGGCAATGATCCGACGACAGGCAAGGCGATGGTGATCAAGGACGGCCGCTTCGGTCCGTACGTCACCGACGGCGACACCAATGCCTCGCTGCGTACTGCGGACGACCCGGCCACCATCTCCATCGAGCGCGCCAGCGACCTGCTGTCGGAGCGGCGGTCCAAGGAGGCGCTCGAGGGTCTGACGCCGAAGAAGACGACGCGTCGCGTCGTTAAGAAGTCGGCTTCGAAGAAGGTTGTTGCGAAGAAGGCTGCCGCGAAGAAGACGGCGGCGGCCAAGAAGACCGCCGCCAAGAAGACCGCCGCGAAGAAGACGGCCGCAGCCGGAAGCCGCTGATCGTGGCCGGCGCGGGGTACTTCATCGCCTTCGAAGGTGGTGAGGGCGCGGGGAAGTCCACGCAGGAGTCGCTGCTCGCCCAGTCGCTCGTCGAGCGTGGGATATCGGTCGTCCGGACGCGGGAGCCCGGTGGCACTCCGGCCGGTGAGCAGATCCGGCATGTCCTGCTCAGCCCGGAGTTCGAGGGCCTCGACGCGCGGGCCGAAGCGCTGCTGTTTGCGGCGTCGCGGGGTGAGCATGTCGCCCGGGTCATCCGCCCGGCCCTTGATCGTGGTGACACCGTCATCTGCGATCGCTACATCGACTCGTCGGTGGCGTATCAGGGCTATGGACGTGACCTTGGCGTGCAGCAGGTCCGTGACCTAAGCATGTGGGCGACCGGCGGTCTGCTGCCCGATCTCACGGTGGTGCTCGACGTTGATCCCGAGATCGGCCTGGCGCGGTTCGCGCAGCGAGACCGGCTCGAGGCGGAGCCGCTCGAATACCACCGCAGTGTGCGTGCCGGGTTCCTTGCTCTCGCCGCGGCGGAGCCGGAGCGCTACCTGGTGCTGGACGCACGGGAGGACCTTGCGGCTATTGCCGAGTCGATCCTGACGCGGGTCGTGACTGGCATGGGTGCGGCGTGACCCGGCCGATCTGGGACCGGCTGGTCGGCCAGGATCAGGTGGTTGCGGAACTGTCGCATGCGGTGGCCGACGCAGAGCTCATCCGTCAAGGCGAGCACGGCCCTGGGATGACGCATGCCTGGTTGATCACCGGCCCACCCGGCTCGGGGCGTTCAACTGCCGCAACATGTTTTGCCACGGCACTCGTCTGCCCGGAGGACGGCTGCGGGGTGTGTGAGACCTGCCGCAAGGCGCCGCTCGGGGGCCATCCGGATGTCGAGATCGCGACGGCCTCGGGGGTCAACTACCTCGTCGATGAAGCGCGGGAACTGCGTTTGCGAGCGTCCATGGCGCCGATCGTGAGTCCCTGGCATGTCATCGTGATGGAGGCCGCCGACCGCATGACCGACTTTGCGGTCAATGCCCTGCT
>JAPLBU010000043.1 GCA_026392575.1 Actinomycetota bacterium
TCTCCGAGGTTGCGCGACGGCTCGGGGTGGCAAAGAGCACTGCCCACCGGCTCCTGACCACGCTGGCCTCTCGCGGCCTGATCGAGCAGAGCAGCGAGACGGGCCGCTACCGGTTGGGGCTGCACCTGTTCGAGTTGGGCCAGCTCGTCCTCAATCGGCTCGAACTGCGCCGCCGGTCCTTCACGCTCCTCGAGGAACTGCGCGAGGTGAGCGGTTGGACCGTGCACCTGTCGATCGCCCAGGGTGCCGACACCCTCTTCCTTGAGCGTCTCCCGACCTTGCGCGGCATGCAGGTCATGACGGAGTTCCGACGGAGATGGCCCCTGCATGCGACTTCATCGGGGAAGGCCCTATGCGCCTACGACCCGGAGGCTGCCCAGGCCCGGATCGACGCGGGGTTCCCCATCTACACGACGCGGACCATCAGCAATGCGCCCCAGTTCCGGGCGGAGTTGGCCGCAGTCCGACGGCGTCGCCATCGCGGCCATCTCCATCACCGGCTCTGTCGGCGACCTGAGTGAGCACAAGGACCGTCAGGTGCGGCTGGTGATGACGGCCGCGAAGCACCTGACCAAGCTGATGGCGTCCAAGCGCTGATCCGGTGCGTGGGCGATGGATCGGTGACGTCCATCACAGGTTTCGGCAATCGTTCCAAGGACCGGAACACAGTGGCCCCACCCGGCGGCCAGACTCCTAGCGTTCGTTGAGACGGTTGGGGAGGTATCGATGGACGCGGCTGCCAGGGCGCTGACGGCACAGCAACTCCTCGATGCCTATGTCAGCCGGGAGCCCATCGATCAGATCAGCACCCGCCACGCAGACATGACCATGGCCGATGCCTACGACATCCAACTGCTGCAGATCCGCGCCCGCGAGTTCGCCGGGCGCCGCGTCATCGGTCAGAAGGTGGGGCTCACGTCCGCCGCCATGCAGCGTCAACTCGGTGTCGATCAGCCTGACTACGGCCACATCACCGACGACATGCTTTTCCTCGAGCACGTGCCGATCGACGCGGGCCAGTACCTGCAGCCGAAGATCGAGCCGGAGGTCGCCTTCGTCCTGAAGTCCTCCCTGCGCGGCCCCGGTGTCACCGTGGCACAGGCCATCTCCGCCGTCGACTTCGTCCTGCCGGCACTGGAGATCATCGACAGCCGCATCCGCGACTGGAAGATCGGCATCCTCGACACCATCGCCGATAACGCCTCGTCCGGCGGCATCGTGCTCGGCAGCACGCCTGTGTCGTTGGCCGACGTCGACCTGCGCCTGAGCGGCTGCGTGCTGCATCGCAACGGCGAGGTCATCGGAACCGGGGCCGGTGGTGCCGTCCTCGGCTCACCGATCACCTCCCTTGTCTGGCTCGCCAATACCGTCGGGGCCTTGGGCATCACGCTGGAAGCAGGCCACATCGTCCTGCCCGGATCACAGACCGCTGCCTTCGCTGTTGCGGCGGGTGATGTCGTCCGGGCTCATTTCGGCGGCATCGGCTCCGTGACTGCGCGCTTCGCACCTCCCCGTACCACCACTGCAGAAGGAGCCTCATGACCAAGGCCACCGCGGCGATCGTCGGACCCGGCAACATCGGGACCGACCTGCTCGCCAAGCTCCAGGCCAGCGAGAACGTCGAGGTGCGCTGGATGATCGGGGTCGACCCGGAGTCCGACGGCCTCGCCCGGGCGCGGGCCCGGGGAGTCGAGACCTCGCATGAGGGCGTCGACTGGCTGCTTGCGCAGGATGAGTTGCCCGATCTCGTGTTCGAGGCGACCAGTGCGTATGCGCATCGGGCGAATGCACCGCGGTTCGAGGAGGCGGGCATCCAGGCCATCGACCTGACCCCGGCCGCTATCGGGCCGTTCGTCTGCCCGCCCGTGAATCTGGATGTCAACGTCAGCGCGATGAACGTCAACATGATCACGTGCGGTGGTCAGGCGACGATTCCGATCGTCTCGGCAGTCAGCAGCATCGTGCCGGTCGAGTACGCCGAGATTGTCGCCTCCATCTCGTCACGGTCGGCGGGACCCGGTACCCGGGCGAACATCGATGAGTTCACCGAGACGACGTCGCGTGCCATCGAGGTCGTCGGCAAGGCCACTCGAGGCAAGGCGATCATCATCCTCAACCCGGTTGAGCCACCGATGATCATGCGCGACACGGTCTTCTGCTCGATCCCCGCGGATTGCGACCACGACGCCATCGCGGCGTCCATCCACGACATGGTCGCGAGAGTCCAGGAGTACGTGCCCGGCTACACCCTCCGTGCCGACCCGCAGTTCGACGACCCGCGCGAGATCTGGAATGGCCATGCCCGTGTCGCTGTGTTCCTCGAGGTTCTCGGGGCCGGCGACTATCTGCCGACATATGCCGGCAACCTCGACATCATCACGGCGGCGGCGGCACGCGTCGGCGACCTGATGGCCCTCGCCAAGACAGGAGCGACCGCATGACCACCGTCTCGGACATCGTCGTCGAAGAGCCGACCAAGGACAGCATCCGCATCACGGATTCGACTCTGCGGGACGGCAGCCATGCGATGGCACACCGCTTCTCCGAGGAGCAGGTGCGCTCGATCGTCCATGCCCTCGACATGTCAGGTGTCGAGGTCATCGAGGTGACCCACGGCGACGGACTCGGCGGCTCGAGCTTCAACTACGGGTTCAGCCTGGTCGACGACATCAAGCTCGTTGCCGCGGCGGTCGATGAGGCGAAGCGGGCCCGCATCGCGGTGCTCATGCTGCCGGGCCTCGGCACCGTCCGCGACCTCAAGCAGGCGCACGCAGCGGGGGCCTCCGTGGCTCGCATCGCCACCCACTGCACCGAGGCTGACGTCTCACGCCAGCACTTCAAGGCGGCGCGCGAACTGGGCATGGAGACCGTTGGGTTCCTCATGCTGTCGCATCGCGCCACGCCTTCGAAGCTCGCGGAGCAGGCACGCATCATGGTCGATGCGGGCGCCGAGTGCGTCTACGTCGTCGACTCGGCGGGAGCCATGATCCTGGGCGATGCTCAGGAGCGCGTGCAGTCGGTCATCAACGAGATCGGCCGTGATGCACAGGTCGGGTTCCACGGTCATCAGAACCTGTCGATGGGCGTCGCGAACTCGGTGCTCGCCTATCAGGCCGGTGCCCGGCAGGTCGACGGTGCGCTGCTGGCGCTAGGTGCCGGTGCGGGCAACTCGCCGACCGAGGTGCTGGCCGCGACCTTCGAGAAGCTCGGAGTCCCGACGGGAGTCGACGTGCAGGCTGCGCTCGCTGCCGCCGAGGAGATCGTCAGGCCGATGGTTCCCCGGATCCCGCGCATGGACCGTTCGTCCATCGTGCAGGGCTACGCGGGCGTCTACTCCAGCTTCCTGCTGCATGCCGAGCGAGCGGGTGAACGCTATGGGGTTCCGGCTCACGAGATCCTCCAGCGCGTCGGGGCGGCCGGCTACGTCGGCGGCCAGGAGGACATGATCATCGACATCGCCCTGCAGATCGCGCAGGAGCGCGACATGGGTGACCTCGCAGCCGCGGGTGTCCGCTGACCATGTGGACCGTCAATCACGCCGCCGACGTGCTGCAGGCATGCGAGCAGGAACGCGTCGACCGGCCTCCGATCACCGATGA
>JAPLBU010000140.1:0-478 GCA_026392575.1 Actinomycetota bacterium
CGACGATGGTGAGGATGATCCATCCTCCGCCATGACCAAGGTTGAGATCAACCACGAACCACGTGGCAACACCGACCATGATCGCCAGGATCGAACTGAACCAGATCACCCGCGCGGTCTCCAGGGGCGCAAGCTTTGGCGGATGAACCCACTTCTTGGCGAGGAAGACGATCAATGTCACCCACAACGTCGTGGCCAGCATGACGAGGCCCGCGACGAGCGCCGACGGCAGCGAGCCAGTGAACTTGGGCGGGTCGGACACGATGAAGCCAAGAGCGATCACCGTGGTCAGCAGGGCATTGTGCATGCCTGCCTTAGCGCCGTATCCGCGCAGAAAGGCCGCAACGGCGAGCACGATGGCGGCCGCGAACGCGTACGGTGCAGCCCAGACCGCGAGTGCCGTCAGGACCGAGAACGGCACCGCAATCACCAGACCGGTCTGCCAGCCCCGGCCCATCGTGCACGCAAGGAAAGTCGC
>JAPLBU010000140.1:492-2113 GCA_026392575.1 Actinomycetota bacterium
CCGCCGAGCATGGCCACACTGACCGCGCTCTTCCAACCCAGCGCCCCCATCACCCCTGCAGGTGCGAAGCCTGCGATCACCATCAGGAGCACAGAGGTGGCGATCGCTTTGGTCTTGGCAAGCTCCGCTGACGTCATGACGCCATCAGAGCAGGTGCGGTGTCCAAGGCGTCCCTGCCGCGCCGACAAGCGAAACCCGGCCCGAGAGGCCCCCGCCCAGTCACGGGACGACGTGGCCATATCCGGGATGCGCGTGTCAGCCCAGCGGCGTACGTTTTCCGCATGGCTGTCGACTATGCGTGCGAGTACTGCGGATACACCGGACGCGACCTGTCCGAGGACGACATCGACCGGGTCCAGTGCTCACAGTGCGGCGAGCTGGTCGTGCCCGTCGGGCCCTAGGCGAACGCCCCGGCCAACTGGTCCAGCATCCCCGTCATCTCCTCCTGCTCGACCGGCTTCACCACGAACGGACCGGTGGGCTGCTGGGCGATGGTGATCTTCTTGTCGAACTGCAGATCCATCCCGATGCCGTACCAGAAGGCGCGCACGGCCTCCGGGTTGTCCGCTTCACGTCGCTGCATCGGCGTGCAGATCATGAACCCCTTTGGCACCCCGGCCGGTCGGACGGATGCGAGTTCGTCCATCGCGTCATAGGCCGCGTTGCACCAGGCCTCGTCCCCGAACCGGTCGGTGCCGGGCGCATAGTCGAGGCCGAAGATGCTGAGTCCTTCATCCCCCATCGCCTCGTAGAGGTAGATGATCTGGCACTTCTGCCCCGTCTCGCCAAGCACCACCGGCTTGGTCTCAATCAGGTGCGTGACGCCGAAGCCGAGTGCCTTGAGGATGTCCTGCGATGAACGTGGGTCCATGACGATCGGACCGTCAGTCTTTGACGAAGACGTGGACGAGTTCAAGACCCTCACGCACCGGAGAGTCAGCGAGCAGGTGAGCGACCTCGCCGCGGAAGCGCTCGAAGATGCTCGCGCTCACGACATCCGTGGCCTGCTCGTCGGACATGAAGACGCCGATGCCGCGAATGACACCGGCCTCCGCGTCGCCCGTCACGAGGATGAGGTCCTCCGTAGCGTTGGCGAGACCGAACGAGTCGGCGAAGTCGATGTAGAGCGCCAGTACCTCGTCATAACTGCCGGGCTTGACGACCATCGTGTACTCGACCACCGTGCTCATGCGTCCTCCTTGGTTGGAGGGCCAGCATAGACAGCCGATTCCCCTCCTGTCCCTCCGGCAGACCCATGCAACTCCACTCACGGGGTGAGTGAGTCTGCGAGTGTGGACCCTCGTGTTGCTCATCTAGTGCTGTGGGCAACTCCTGAATTCCGGCGTTTCACGATCCCGCAAGCCGCGTACTGCCGTAGTGACCGAACGGGCTGCTTCGAATTACCTCGGTCAGCTCGGGCAAACTGCCCTGCGCGTCTCAAGATCAGGGGAGAGGCAAAGGCGGCGGCTCGCGTCGCGGCGGTCAGTGTGTGGCCAGCGCAGACACGTAAGCAGCGTGAGGGCCGACGAGGTCGTTCCGGGCGCCTTCTTCCGGCCGCCCCGGACTCAGCTTCGGCGCATTGAGGGTGCACGAGCCCATTCACGCAGGTAGCCGCTGAGCC
>JAPLBU010000197.1 GCA_026392575.1 Actinomycetota bacterium
ACCGGCTCACGTCGAGCGTCGGCCGGGTGTTCGCCGAGCTTGGCGCCGATCCGGTACTGGCCGACGCGTGGGCGGCACTCCCCGGAATCGCGCACCTGTCGGTGCTCGCGCGCATCGGTCGAGCCATGACCGATGCGAGTGTCGACGTCGTCGTCGTCGATGCCGGCGACTATCGCCGGGCCCGCGAGCTTGTCGAGTTGCCGGGCATCCTGCTGCGCCTGCTCGAGGCCGCCCTCACGCCGCGACTGGCGATGAGGCGCTCGGCGGATCCGGCATCGGCTGACAGCCTCTCGCTCTTCGAGGCCCTGTCCGCTGCCCGGCTGGATGTCGTGCGCATGGCGCAGGGGCTGACACATCCATCGACGACGATGCGACTCGTGACGATCCCCGAAGCGAGCGCCATCGCGCGAACGGAACGCTCGGCCGCCGCCTTCGCGATGCTCGGAGTCGCTGTCGACGGGATCGTCGTGAATCGATTCCCGCGTAAGGCCGAGGGCGGCCCGAAGGGCCTGGTGGCCAACGCTGAGGCGATCATGGCCGCGCTTGCCGAGCGGGTCGATGGGGTGGCGGTCTGGGCGTCCACATCGAAGGTGCGCCCCGTTCCGAAGGGCCGATCCGCGATGGGTCCCCTGGGACGCGTCAGCGTGCTTGATGCGGAGCAGTTGACGGTCATCGTCGGTGATGAGGAGTTCCGCCTTGATGTGCCGCTCGCCGGTCCGGCCCGGCAAGGGGCCACGATCGGTGTTCAGGGTGACCACCTCGTCGTGGCCTTCGATGGCGCGATGCGCTGGCTCGAGCTGCCGCCTGTCCTGCGGCGCTGTATCGCAACCCATGCCGACCGTTCGACAGCTGGCCTGCTGGTGGCCTTCGTGCCGGACCCCGCATCGTGGCGCGAGCCGGCAGCGTCATGACCGGCGACGAGGTGCGCAGGCCCTGGTGGTACTCGGGCGACGATGGGGCTGAGCCCGCTGTCGGGGAGGCCCCGGCCCCGGCACCGGCCACGGAATCGACTGCTGGTGCCAGCATGGACTGGTCGAGCCTGATGGCCGGAGCGCAGCGGATGGTCGACTGGGCCACGGAGAAGGTCATGGCCCCGCATGCCGATCACGCCGACCCGGCGGCCCATCCCGAGTGCATGGTGTGCCGGACGCTCCTGCTGGTGGGGGAGTCGGGTCCGGCGCCGTCCGGAGCACCGGATGCGCCAGCGACGTCAGCGGAGCCCATCCGCTGGATCCCCATCCGCGGCTAGGCTGTCGGGCGTGGGTCTGAGCATCGGCGTAGACATCGGGGGCACCAAGATCCTCGCTGGCACCGTCACGGAGAACGGCGAGGTTGTCGCCACGGCGCGTCGGCCGACTCCCCGTCACGATGCCGAGGATGTGCTCGATCTCGTCGCTGACGTCGTCAACGAACTCATTGCGGGCTCGGCCGAGCCCCTTGTTGGGGTCGGTCTCGGGGTCGCGGGTCTGGTCGATGCAGAACGTTCCCACGTCTACTTCGCGCCGAACCTGCGCTGGTCGCAGGTGCCTGTGCGCGAACTCCTTGAGGCTGCCTGCGGCCTGCCCGTCGTCGTCGAGAACGACGGCAACGTGGCTGCCTGGGGCGAGTACCGCTTCGGCGCCGGTCGCGACTCGGGTGACCTCACGCTGGTGACGGTGGGCACCGGTATCGGCGGTGGCATCGTGATCAACGGTGGCCTGTTCCGCGGCGCGCACGGAGTTGCTGGCGAGATCGGGCACATCAACGCGGTCCCCGACGGCCGCCCATGTGGCTGTGGGCGCAACGGCTGTCTGGAGCAGTACGCCAGCGGCGATGCCCTCGTCCGCGAGGCCCGGCTACTGGCTGCCGATCGGCGGGCGGAGGCCGGCGTGCTGCTGGCGATGGGCGACGGCACTCCCGAGGGCGTTCAGGGTGTTCACATCACCGAGGCTGCCCGTGCCGGCGACCCGGTCGCGCTGGAGGCCTTCACGGTGGTGGGTACCTGGCTGGGACGTGGCCTCGCAGACCTGGCCGCTGTGCTGGATCCCGAGGTGTTCGTCATCGGTGGCGGGGTCTCCGATGCAGGCGACCTGCTGCTCGCCAGTGCCCGGCAGACCCTGGCCGACAAGCTCATCGGGCAACAGGACCGGCCCGCCCCGCTGGTGAAAGTGGCAGAGCTCACGAATCGAGCCGGCCTCGTCGGCGCCGCGGATCTGGCCCGCCAGCCGCGCTGACGTCAGCGAGTCACTACACCACGGCGCCGTTGTCCCCGTCGTCGTCGCGATCCTTCATGCGTGCAACGAGCGCAACGAACCCGCCGATGGTGAGTGCGACACCGACAGTCGCGAGCCAGCGGTCCCAGCTCAGCAGGTTCGCGGTGATCAGCAGGAGCGGCCCACCGAGCACAGCGGCCCAGGAGAAGCGCCCCACTGTGTCGGCGGGGCGCGGCAGCGCCGGCGGGTGCGGGGGCTCGTAGCCCTCCTCATCGTCATCGATGTCGACCGGGTCCGCTAGCGGGTCAGGGTGGTCGCCCTCAGACTGGAGGGCAGGCAGCGACGCCTCCTTGGGGAACTGCGGGCCGAGGTCGATCTGCCCGCTGAGGTCAGCGACGATCGCATCCCATGCGCGCTTCTCGTGTTCGGGAAGATCGGAGTCGCCTGAACTCACGCGATGAGCCGCCGCACGAACGCGATGCTGTCGTGCACGATGACGGCCGCGTCGTAGTCGAGCGTCGCGACATGGAACGAGTCCATCAGGACGACCTCCTCCACATCGTTCGACGACACGTGCGCTAGGACGAACTCAGCATTCGACGGCTCGACGACATGGTCCTGCGCACTGCGGAACAGCAGCAGCGGCTGGGTCACCTTGGCGATGTCGGTCTTCACGAGCTTCCACAGGTGCGACAGCGAGTGTGCGGCCTTGAGCGGGATCTTCGTGTAGGCGCCCTCATCCTGATCGGGCTTGGCGATGTCGTGGGAGATGCCCGGGAAGGACGGGATGAAGTTCTGCAGCAGCGGCAGCAGGAAACGGTCGGGTCGCTCACTGTGGACGGCGGGGTTGACCAGGACGATTCCGGTGATCGCATGGCCGTGCTCCTCCGCAAGCCGCAGCGTGAGCGAGCCACCCATCGACAGACCCATCACGAAGACGTGGCTGCTTCGGTCCCGCAGTTCGCGCAGATGCCGGTCGACCTCGGCGTAACAGTCCTCCCAGGTCGTGCGGTTCATCTCCTGCCACGTGGTCCCGTGGCCGGGCAGGCGTGGGACCCGGACGGTCCAGCCCTGCTCGCCGAGCTCCTGTGCCCACGGTGTGACGGACTTGGGGGAGCCGGTGAAGCCGT
>JAPLBU010000380.1 GCA_026392575.1 Actinomycetota bacterium
CGCCTTCGACGGCGATGCCGACCGATGCTTCGTCGTCGACGAGCGCGGCGAGATCGTCAATCCGTCGACTCTCACGGCGCTGATCGCATCACGCGAGTTAGGCAAGCATCCGGGCAGCATGATCATCCACAACCTCATCACCTCGCGAGCTGTCCCAGAGGTCATCAGCGAGTTCGGCGGCACGGCTGTGCGCACTCGCGTGGGTCACTCGTTCATCAAGGCGACCATGGCCGATACGGGTGCGGTCTTCGGCGGCGAGCACTCGGGTCACTTCTACTTCCGTGACTTCTGGCGTGCTGACTCCGGAATGCTCGCGGCACTGCATGTCATCGCTGCCCTCGGCGAGACCACAGAAGGTACGACGTTGTCGAGTCTCCTGGCGCCGTTCGACCGCTACGTGTCAAGCGGCGAGATCAACACGGAGGTCGCCGACCAGGCTGCCGTGACGCAGGCTATTCGTGCAGAGTTCGTCGCACGCGGCGTCACCGACATCGATGACCTCGACGGAATGACGGTCTCGTCCGAGACATGGTGGTTCAATGTCCGGCCGAGCAACACCGAGCCGCTCCTGCGACTCAATGTCGAGGCCGACGATCCGGCGCAGATGGCGCTGATCCGCGACGAGGTGCTCACGATGATGCGGGCGGGGGCCTGAACATGACCGAATCCGGCCGTCCGGCGTTGCTGGGCATCAACGCCGACCTGTGGGACCTGCTGGCCTGCCCTTGCCCCGAGCACGCGCCGGTTGCCGCGGACGAGTCGGCGCAGCGCGTCGTCTGCACGCGCTGCCGCACGTCGTTCGAGGTGCGCGACGGCATCCCGGTCATGCTGCTCGACGAGGCGGTCCCCGGCCCCAACGGCGTCGGCACACCGGCAGAGGCCTGAGCTCCGTGCTGATCGTCCGGGGAGCCATCAAGGACTACGACTGGGGCGTCGTCGACGGGCTGCAGCCGTGGAGCGGCCAGTCGACGGGCGCACCGCAGGCGGAACTGTGGTTCGGCGTTCACCCCGGCGGGCCTTCACCACTCGTCGACACAGCGGGTGAGCCGACCGGCGAGCACTTGGCCGACCACTTCGACATCGCGGCCATCCCGCTGCTCGTGAAGCTGCTGGCGGCAGCGCGCCCGCTGTCGGTTCAGGTGCACCCCGAGCGGGAGCTGGCCGCTGCAGGCTGGCTGAATCAGCAGCAGCCGGGGCAGCCGCTCGTCTACAGCGACCCGTTCGAGAAGACGGAGATGCTGGTCGCCCTTGAGGACTTCGAGGCCTTCGCCGGCTGGCGTCCTGCGGAGGAGGCGGCAGCAGTACTTGTCGGTCTCGCTGGCACCGAGGATGCGGTCGCGGCCCTGCGCCGCGGTGACAGGCCCGGTGCCATCCACGCATTGCTCGCGGTGGCGACCCCTGCCTCCGTACAGGGGCTGGGAGCGGCCGCGAGGTCTGCCGGTCTGCCGGATGACGAGGTGGGCGCCTACGCGACGGTTGCCCTCATGTACCCGGATGACCGAGGCGCTCTGCTCACGCCGCTCCTGGCATACGTGCGCCTGGCGGCGGGGGAGGCGGTGTACGTCCCGGCCGGTGTGCCGCACAGCTACATCCGCGGGACCGGACTGGAGGTGATGACGTCATCCGACAACGTCATCCGACTGGGGCTCACCGGCAAGCCGGTCTTCGTCGAGCATGCTCTGGCGGCGCTTTCCGACGATCTGGTGCCGCAGCTGATGCGCGTCAGTCATGGTGACCTGATCTGGCCCGTGAACGCCCCCTTCGTCGTGCGGATGATCACGTCGGGTCAGGAACGCATCCCGCATGGCGCGTACCGGATCCTGCTGCTGATCAACGGGTCGGCGCGCGTGGTCTCTGAGTTCGGCGAGGTCACGCTCCGGCCGGGCACGGCCGCGGTCATCTCGGCTGAGGATCCCGACAGCTACGTGGAGGCCGACGGCCTCATCGCCATCGTCCAGTCGACCGAACGGTAGGGGCGGCTGTGAGCACCGAGGGCGGCATGAAGGCGGTTGTGGCAGCGCTGCTGGCAAACGTCGGCATCGCCATCAGCAAGTTCGTCGCGTTCTTCTTCACCGGTTCGTCGTCGATGCTGTCGGAGGCGATCCACTCGCTGGCCGACTCGGGCAACCAGGTTCTCCTGCTCGTCGGCAACAAGCGGTCGAAGAAGGTGGCTGATGAGCAGCACAACTTCGGCTACGGCCGGCGGCGCTTCGTCTACGGGTTCGTCGTCGCCATCGTCCTGTTCCTCGTCGGCGGCCTGTTCTCGCTCTACGAGGGCCTGCACAAGTGGCAGCATCCCGAGCCCCTTGACGATTGGTGGATCGCCGTCGTCGTCCTGCTCGTCGCGATCGTGCTGGAGTCCTTCTCGTTCCGCACGGCGATCCGAGAGGCCAACCGATCACGAGGAAGGCGGTCGATGCTGCAGTTCGTCCGTGATGCGCGGCAGCCGGAGCTTCCCGTCATCCTGCTCGAGGATGCGGGCGCTCTCGTCGGCCTGGTCTTCGCGCTGACGGGTGTCGGCCTGGCCGTCATCACCGGCGATGGCCGGTTCGACGCCATGGGTGCCATGGCCGTCGGCACGCTGCTTGTCGTCATTGCGATCTTCCTCGCCATGGAGATGACGACGATGCTGGTCGGCGAGAGTGCCCTTCCGGAGGAGGTCGCGGCGATCCGCGCGGCCTTGGAGTCGTCGGTCGGTGTGCGGCGCGTGATCCACCTGCGGACCCTTCACATCGGGCCTGACGAACTGCTGGTGGCCGCGAAGATCGCCATCGCGCACAACGACACTGGCGTCCAGATCGCGCGCGACATCGACGCAGCCGAGGCAGCCCTGCGGGCCGCCGTGCCGGCGGCGGTGTACGTGTTCCTCGAGCCCGATCTGGATCGCACCCCCGCATCCTGAGCCATTGGCTGGCGGAAACCCGTCCTTCTGGCAGAATGGGCTCGCTGGCGATGGTCCGGAGCCCTGGTTCCCGTCCCGGCGCTCGCCTAGGCGAGCCCATCAGCCCTGCGAACCAACGAAGCCTCGTGCCGTTCGCGCCACACGCACCCGAGGAGCACTTCGCATGTCCGTAACCAAGTCTGACGGCACCCCCGACGCCTGGCCGAGCACGAGATGCCTGGCCTGATGGCCATGCGCGAGGAGTTCGGCACCACCAAGCCGCTCGCCGGCGCACGCATCACCGGTTCGCTGCACATGACCATCCAGACCGCAGTGCTCATCGAGACTCTGGTCGACCTCGGCGCCGACGTGCGCTGGGTGTCCTGCAACATCTTCTCCACCCAGGACCACGCGGCCGCGGCCGTCGTCGTCGGCCGCAACGGAACCGTTGACGCCCCCGCCGGCGTGCCGGTCTACGCCTGGAAGGGCGAGACGCTGGAGGAGTACTGGTGGTGCACCGAGCAGGTCCTGATGTGGCCGGACGGCAAGGGCCCAAACATGATCCTCGACGATGGTGGCGACGCAACAATGCTCGTCCACAAGGGCACCGAGTTCGAGGCTGCCGGCCTCGTTCCGACGCCCGATGAGTCCACCAGCGAGGAGTACGCGGTCGTCCTTGAGACCCTGCGCCGTTCGTTGACCGAGGATTCGACGCGCTGGACCACCATTGGCGCCGGGATCATGGGTGTCACTGAGGAGACCACGACCGGCGTGCATCGCCTCTACGAGATGATGCGCGAAGGCTCG
>JAPLBU010000362.1 GCA_026392575.1 Actinomycetota bacterium
CCGAGCAGGTTCAGGGCGGGCCGCTCGGCGCGGAGCAGGTCATGGGTCGGGCCGGTGACGGAGATGATGACCGTGCCCTCGCTGACGCGTGTGCCATCAGGGGTCACCTCGCGGATCGTCGCGGCGTCGCCGCACACGTACGAGAACACCGCCGCAGCAACCGGAACACCTGCGGTGATCCCGGGTCGACGCGCGACGAGGTCGAGCGTCGCGCGCTGGCCGACGGGGACCGTGGCGACCGTCGTGACGTCGACGCCGCCGTCGAGGTCCTCCTCGACCGCGAGGCGGATCAGTAGCTGCAAGTCGTCGGGATTTAGCCCGGCCGTGGTCAGTTCCGCCCGGATGCCGTCGGCGATGCGCGGCGCCGTCGCGTTGGCTGCGTCGCTCATGTGGTCGCTCCCGTCACCGGTTCCTCGATCGTGCGCAGGTTGCCATCGTCATCGACGCTCGTCACCAGGCGCAGGCGCCAGCGCTCATCGTCGCGCTCCGGGAAGTCCTCGCGCCAGTGCGACCCGCGCGTCTCCGTGCGGATGAGCGCATGCCGCACCAGCACGCTCGCGATCTGGTGGATATTGGACGTCTCCCAGTCCTCGGTCGACGGCGATGCGCCTCTAGCCGCGCCGAATCCCTGCAGCGCCGACTCCGCATCGATCAGCGAGTTCGCACTGCGCAGGACGCCCGCATCGGTGTCCATCACCTGCTGGATCGGGCGGCGCACACCGTGCGGGAGCAGTCCGTCGTTGCTGGGCAGCGGCATCGGATCACGCACGACCGCGTCATCCTCACCCAGTGCCGCAACGATGCGCCGCGCGAACACGAGGCCTTCAAGCAGGGAGTTCGACGCGAGCCGGTTGGCTCCGTGGACGCCCGTGCACGCAACCTCACCACAGGCATACAGGCCCGGGATGCTCGCGCGGCCCGACAGGTCGGTGCGCACACCGCCCGAAACGTAATGCTGCGCGGGAGCAACGGGGATGAGGTCGGTGACGGGATCGATGCCGCGCGAGCGGCAGGACTCGAGGATCGTCGGGAAGCGCTGCAGCCAGGTGTCGGCACCGAGCATGCGGCCGTCGAGCCACACGTGCGAACTGCCCTCCTCGCGCATGCGCCGCATGATCGCCTTCGCGACGATGTCGCGCGGAGCGAGGTCGGCGAGCGGATGCTGGTCGAGCATGAAACGTGTGCCGCTGCCGTCGAGCAGGACGGCACCCTCGCCGCGCACAGCCTCGGACACCAGTGGCTGCTGCCCCTGCGCCAGCGGACCGAGCCACATCACGGTCGGGTGGAACTGCACGAACTCGATGTCGGCGATCGCCGCACCCGCGCGCAGGGCGAGGGCGACACCGTCGCCCGTCGATACGTACGGGTTGGTCGTCTGCCCGAACACCTGGCCGAACCCGCCGGTCGCGAGGATGACGGTGGGTGCGAGCGCGGCGCCGATGCCGTCGCGCTGGCCGGAGCCCATCACGTGCAGGGTCACGCCTTGCGCCGCACCGGTCGCATCGCGCAGCAGGTCAAGGGCTAGGGCGTTCTCAACGACCTCAATGCCGGGATCCCGCTGCACGGCCGCGACCAGCGCGCGTGAGATCTCCGCACCCGTGGCATCACCGCCCGCGTGGGCGATGCGGTCACGCAGGTGACCGCCCTCGCGGGTGAGGGCGATCTCGCCGCTCGCGTCACGGTCGAAGTGCGCGCCGACCTCG
>JAPLBU010000024.1 GCA_026392575.1 Actinomycetota bacterium
CGACCTGGTCCACGTAGTGCCCGGAGATGTTGAGGGTGAACGAGACCAGCACTCCGAACCACGCGGCAGCGGCGTTGAACCAGAAGAGGACGTGTCGCACGGGGGTGGGCGTCATGGCCGAACGCTACGCCGCGCTCTTACATCGGTCACATGAACGTGCGGGTTACTCCCTGTCGGCTCAGCGGCACCCTCGAAGTTGGTGCACAGCATGTGCGACCGGGCGCGCAGGATCGGAAGGGTGAGCAGGTGTCGGGTGCGGTCACCATGCGATCCGGCAGGTCGGTGCCAGCGAGCGACAGTCGTCTCGCGACCATGAGTGAGGCCGCGATGAGGATCGCGAACATCGACAACTCGATGAGTCTCGAGTGCAGTGGAGTCACCACGTCCACGACCGGGAACGCGACGATCATCATCGGCAGGACCCGGGGGATCCACCACACGCGCCAGAGCGCGATGGCGAAAGCGATGAAGCCGACCGACTCGATGGCTAAGAGGATGGGTCCGTCGGCGAGTCCACGGACCGCCGTGAGCTGGACCGTCATCGCGATCAGGCCGATCCAGGCGGGGATCGGTGCAACCGCCCGGGTAATGAGGAACAGCACGGCGGCCCAGCCGAGCAGCAGCGGCACGGCCAGCTGGATCACGGCCGGCTGGCCCGGTTCAGCGCGGGTCAGCCCGGCAAGATGCGCGAGGAGGAGTCCCAGCGGCCCGCTCACGATGATGATGCGGCCGATCATCAGGGCGGTGGGCGATGGGAGGGGACGTCGCCGTTCGTAGGTACGGGGGGCAGTGGTCATCGTGGCTCGATTCGGCAGCCCGCCCCGGATTCCGAGCGTACGACGGGCGATGCCTCGTCCTAGTGGTCTGCGTCAAGTCCGTTGCTGGTGGTGTACCAGCGGAGAGCCGACTGCGGGGCCGACTTCCGTGACGCCCCCCGGTGCACGGTGATATCGGCAGGGTACGCCGGTGCAATGCGGTCTGGCTAGCCCCCGACGCGGCACCTCAGTCCGGCGAACGGCCAGTTGTGGGGGCCCTCCGAACGAAATTAGCCCCCACGCCTGGCCACTCGGCGAAGGTCGGGAGCCGGGCATCAGCCCGAGGCTAGGTCGCCGGCTCGTCGTAGCCGCGGACGATGGACCCCAGCTGGGTGCCCAGGCCCCCCTGCCGACTGGCCCGATCCGACCAGGAGCTGATGAGGCCGTTCACGACAACGACCAAGGCGCAGACGGCGATAACGGGCTCAAGGGCATCCGAATCCCGGGCAGCGAGAATGAAGCCCGCAACCAGAACGAGCAGGGCGGATGAGACATGGACGACGCCCGCGATGCCTAGGCGGCCCTTTGCGGAGAAGCGGAGCAGGGCGAAGGACAGCAGCACGGTGGCGATGCTCGCCGCGAAGTAGGGCAGCACCAGGGGTCCGTAACCTGCCTCCTCGCGAGCAGTCACGAGGACCAGGATGTCGAGTGTCCCTGCCATGCCGAAGACGAGGGTCAGGTGGCCCAGGAGGGATAGTCGCCAGCGGATGTGTACGAGATCCAGCCGCTCGGAGAAGGTGCCGTCGAAGTAGATCCACCAGAGGGCGAAGCTGACCAGGAATGTCAGTACGAAGACCTCACTGCGCGGGATGCTGCCGAGTTCGCGGAGGGCCGCGACAAGTTGCGCGAAGCCCTCGCCGAGGATGATGAGGATGAACAGGCCGAGGCGCTCGCGAAGGTGATCGAGGCGCAGTAGATCACCGCCCTCCCAGCTTCGGTACTGCCAGCCGAGGATCGGCACCATGCTGACCACCAGGGCGAGCACCAGCAGCCACGTCCCGAGTGGGTAATCGGCGAATGCCCCCACGGCGCAAAGTACGACGCTGACACCGATCGGGATGACCGTCATCCGGCGCAGTGGGCCGTGGCCCGGACGGTCCCGGCGGATGAGTCGATCGGATCCGATCAGCAGGAGCACGACGAGGAGCGCGCCGCCGTAGGCGAGCAGCGCCAACCGCACATCCACGCCATTGACGCGGTCGAGGGCAAGGGCGGCAGTGATGATGAGGGCCATCTGGCAGACCATGAGGATGCGCCTGATCAGATCCTGTCCGGGGAGCATGTTGTTGAACAGCGCGGTGAGAAACCAGACCCACGACAAGGCGATGATGCCGAGGACGGCTGCTCGGGCAGTCTCCGCACTTGGCTCCGCCAGGAAGGCGTCGTTCGTCAGGCTGACGGCGGCCACGACGACAAGGTCGTAGAAGAGCTCGAACCAGCTGACCGTCGGGCTGGCGCCACGGGCTCGCCGCTTGTCCGCAGCAATCGTTACCGCCATAGTCGAAGTATGCCGAGACTCAGACGACGGCAGCCTCGTCAACGGCCTGGGACGTGTCGGGTTGCCGCTCGTGCGGCAGCTCCCGGGTGAATGGCAGGGACAGCAGCGCCAGCAGCGCCGCCCCCAGCAGCCCGGCCTTGAGCGCCTCTAGTTGCGCCTCCTCGTAGCTCTCAACGAGGGCGGTCGTCGTGGTCTCGTCCAGGCCGGCTTCGGTCGCCGCAGCCGCAACCTGGTCGGACGATACGAAGTCGATGCCCGATGAGACTGCCGTGCTGACCTGCTCGGAAACCTGCGCGCTGATCCGCACATCCGTTGAGATGTTCTCGACGAAGTTGCTGGTGAGGCCGGACAGTACAACGGCACCTATCAGGGCCACGCCGAGTGATGAGCCGAGTTGCTGGCCGGTGAACTGGAGCCCGCCGGCCTCCCCGCGTCCGGACGCATCGACGGAGGCCTGCACGACCTTGCCGAGCTGTGATGCGAGCAGCCCCATGCCGATACCGAGTCCGGCCATCGATATCGCGAACATGCTGTCGTCGAGGGTTGGCTGGATGGTGGCAAGCAGGACCACGACGGAGGCGAGCGTGATCCACAGTCCTGCACGAACCACACCGCGGACGGAGTACTTGCCAGCCAGGCGGGCGCCGATCGCCGAGGCGACGAACATCGCGATGGACACGGGCAGCATCTTCACGCCGGTCTCGAGGGCGTCGAGTCCGAGGACCAGTTGCAGGTAGAGCGGGACGGTGAAGAAGATGCCCATCAGGATCAGGTTCTGGCTCAGCAGGCCGATCAACCCGGCGCGCAGTGGCGGGATTCGGACGAGGTTCAGGTGGACCAGCGGATCGCGACCGGTCGCCTCGCGGTGCCGCTGCCACGCAGTGAATGCCCACAGCAGGACGGCGCCGAACGCGATCACGAACAGGGTGAGCGAGAATCCGAGTGGCTCGATGGGGGAGTCCTTGGGCTGGACCCAGCCCCATGTACTGGACTGCAGAACGCCCAGGACGATGAGTCCGAGCCCGGACGCGGAGAGCGCGGTCCCGACGATGTCCAGACGCGGCTTGGGGCCGGGTCGGGCGGCGTCGCCGATGAGGCGCGTCATCGCCAGGATGAACAGCACCAGGACGACCTCGCCGAGGAAGACCACACGCCAGGACAGCTCGGTGGTGGCCCAGCCGCCGAGGGTGGGTCCGATGGCGATCCCGGCGCCCGCGACTCCGCCGATCACGGCGTAGGCGACATTGCGCTCCTTGCCCTCGTAGTTGCCGGCGATCAGCGCGACGAGGGCGGGCATGACGAGGGCGGCTCCCAGCCCCTCGAGGATCGACCAGCCCAGGGTGAGGATGGCCACGGTGGGGGCCAGGGCCGTGATGAGGGAGCCGAAGCCGTAGATGACCAGCCCGATGGTGAATGCCCGGCGTCGGCCGACGATGTCGCCGATCTTGCCGCCCGTCAGCATGAACATCGCCATGGTCAGGCAGTAGAGGGTGATGACGGTCTGGATCGTGGTGACGGTCGTGTCGAAGTCGGCCACGAGCGTGCTGATCGAGACATTCATGACCGACTGGTCGAGGACCATGACGAACTGCGCCGTTGCCAGCGCGACCAGCGGCCACCACTTTTTCATGCCGGCTCCCCTCCGCCCTTCGCAGGCTAGTACGAAATGCAACGTATTCGGGCGTCATGCCCCCATTTGTCCGAAGGCTTGTCTGTCATCGCCGGTTGCCCGTCCGCCCGTAATGTGTGTGCACGACGACCGGACCAGGAATCGGGGTGTGACGCTACGTGAACGGCTCAGCACGCTTCGGGTGGCGGGACCTCGTCCGAGTGTGGTCGTCGTCGGCGGATGCGGGGCGGAAGCGCCGCCCCACTGACGTCCTTCTCCTGATCGGCTCGCTCCTCGTGATGGTCGGGCTGGCCGTCTTCGCACCGGGGCCGACCGGCCTCGACACGGCCCTTGTCACCCTGCTGGATGCGCTGCCGTCGGTGGTGGATCTGCTCTGGTCGACGGCCTACACGGCGCTCACGCTGTGGGCGATCGCGCTGCTCCTGCTTCCGCTGGCTTTCCGACACCGCCGACGGCTGAGTCTGGTGTTCAGCCTGACCGCTCTGGTGGCATTCGCTGGATCGGTCGTAGCCGGATTGGCTGCCGGCACGGACGCCGCCACCACGGTGGATGCCCTTATCGGGCTACCCACTGCTCCTGTCTATGTCGCCGTTCGGGTGGCGCTCGCCACCGCGATCATCGTGACTGCGTCGCCCGCACTCAGTAGGCCGTTGCGCCATTGGGGTCGGCTCCTTGTACTTCTCGGCGCCGTGTCAGCCGTCGCGCTGTCACTCGCCTGGCCGATCGGGGCACTGGCGGGCGTCATCGTCGGCGTCGGAGCGGCAGCCGTCACGCATCTGGTGCTGGGTTCGCCGCAGGGACTGCTCACCGCAGAGCAGATCGAGATCGGCCTCGCTGACCTGGGCATTGACGCGATGGACGCGACCGATGTCGTTGATGAGACTGCGGGCGAGGCACTCTGGCTGGTTCACCGCCAAGGGGACGCAGATCTGCTGGTCAAGGTGTACGGCCGTGATGCCTGGGACAGCCAGGTGATCGGTTCATTGTGGACGGCACTGACGCGTCGGGGAGAGATCCCGCACCTCACCCGGGGCCGGCATGCGCGTGTCGAGCACGAGGCCCTGGCAACCATGCTCGCTGAGCGCGCGGGCGTGGCGGTCCTGCCACTCGTTGCGGTAGGTCGGTCGGGGCAGGGCGATGCGTTGATCGCGACGCTTGCTCCGCAATCCGCCTTCGCGGGGTTCACGGCCGAACAGGTCGATGACGCCATGCTCGACAGCATCTGGCATTCCGTATTGGCGCTGCACACTGCCGGCATGGCCCACGGGCGCATCGACGGTCGACATGTTGTGTTAAGGCAGGACGGTGCCCTCGCGGTCGCGGACTTTGCGGACGCGGAGCTGAACGCTGACGAGGGGGACCAGCAAGTCGACCGAGCTCGACTACTCATAACGACCGCTGCGGTGGTGGGTACGGAGCGAGCGCTCACGGCTGTCGTTCGCGCGGTCGGAACCGATGGGCTCGTCAACCTCATGCCGTACCTGCAGCCGGCGGCACTCGGACGGGTGACGCGTCAGCAGGTCCGCGACGCCGATTGGTCCCTCAACGACATCGTCAAGATGGCTGTCACGACAATCGGGGTTGAGGCGCCGCCCCTCCAGCGCATCAAGCGCGTCAGTGTGAAGTCTGTCCTGATCGTGGCGTTCATCGCACTGATGGCGTACACCCTCATTGGTGCGATGTCGGGCGTGGATCCGGCGAGCTTCGTCGACGCGATGGAGTCGGCGAATCCGCTCATCCTGCTCGTCGCGCTGCTCTGCTCGCCGTTCATCCAGACAGCGCTCGCGTTCTCCACTCTGGGGGCGACCCTGACGAAGCTGGCGTACTTCCCGGTGCTGATGCTGCAGTACGGGATCCAGTTCATCGCGTTGTGCCTGCCAGCCACCGCCGCAAGGCTTGCGCTCGAGGTGAGATTCTTCGAGCGGTTCGGGATCGCCGCGGCTCCTGCGGTCACGATGGGGATGATCGACAGCTTCAGCGGTTTCACGGTGCAGATCGCTCTCATCATCCTGATCCTCGTATCGGGGCTGCCGGGATTCACCACTCAGGTGCTTGGCTCATCGAGCAGCACCGATTCGACTGATTCGACAAGCACAACCTCGGATCCGTCACTGATCGCAATTGTCGCAGTGCTCTCGGTGGTTGCCCTGATCGTGACGCTGGTAGTCCCGAAACTGCGACATCGGCTCGTGGGCAGCATTCCGCGCATTCGGACGTCGGTCACTGAACAGCGGCGCAAGGCCGGCGATGCGTTCCTGGTGCTTCGCAATCCGCGCAAGGTCGGCACGATGCTGCTCGGCAACCTCGGCGCTCAGGTGATGCAGGCGATAATCCTGGGCATCACCCTGGCGGCGTTCGGTGAGTCGGCGGCCTTGTCGCAGTTGATCCTCATCAACACGGTAGTCAGCCTGTTCGCCGGCCTGATGCCGGTGCCTGGCGGAATGGGCGTGTCGGAGGCCGGCTACACCGCTGGCCTGCAGGCGATCGGCATCCCGGCACCGATCGCCATGTCGGTCGCGATCGCCTTCCGACTCGTGACGTTCTACCTTCCGCCGCTGTGGGGCTCGGTGGCCATGCGGTGGCTCAAGCGCCACTCGTTCATCTAGCCTCGTCTACCTACCGTCGACGAGGGCTTCGAGCTCGGTGAGGGCCGCCTGCTGCCGGACCGTGAGATCCTTCAGCTCCTGCAGTCGCATCGTCACATCGGGGACGGGCAGGCCGTCCTCCACCTTGCGCTTGGCGGGCGACAGGAAGAAGTTCGCGAGATAGCCGGTCAGGGTGCCGAAGATGCCCACGCCGATGATGATGATGATGGTGCCGAGCACACGACCGGGATTGGTGATGGGGTACTGGTCGCCGTATCCCACAGTGGACATCGTGACGATGATGTACCAGAGAGCGTCCGATGCGGATGTGATGTTCGCATCAGGTGTGTCAGCCTCCAGGGAGAGCAGGCCGAGGCTGCCGAACTCGAGCATCAGGATGGCGATGAGCAGCAGGCTCAGCAGGGCGCTGCCGGCGCGGTCCTTGACGAGGCTGCGGGCGATGCTCTTGGCCCCGTAGTCCTTCAGGAGTCGGTAGACCTTGATGAGGCGGAAGAGCCGGAAGATCTTGGCCTGGGAGAACGGCAGACTCGCGAGCAGGTCGGCCCAGCCGAAGCCACGCCAGAAGTAGCCGCTCTTGGACGGTGCCGCTCGAAATCGGACGAGGAAGTCGATCAGGAAGATGACGGTCAACACGACGTTCATGACCATCAGGACGAAGTCGAGTTGCGCGTCCTGCACTACGTAGAGCAGCACCAGGTTGAGGATCGACAGCACGGACAGGGCGGCGATGAATATCTCGTAGCCGGGGTTGCGCAGGCCGGCCCGCTCCTCGGCAGCGTCGATTTCGGCATCAGTGGACATGTCTGAATCCTCCCCGACGATCGGGTGCACGCATCGGCGCACACGCTCACTACGCTGATGAACCATGAGCAATCTCCCGGCCCGCGCGCGCGTCGTCATCATCGGCGGAGGGGTCATCGGCACGTCGATCGCCTACCACCTTGGCCACCTGGGCTGGTCCGATGTGGTCCTCCTCGAGCGCGACCGGCTGACGTCGGGGACCACGTGGCATGCCGCGGGGCTGATGACGTGTTTCGGATCAACGTCCGAGACGTCCATGTCAATGCGTCAGTACACCCGCGAGCTCTACAAGCGACTCGAGGCCGAGACCGGTTTGTCGACGGGCTTCAAGGCAGTCGGCTTCATCGAGGCGGCGGCGGACGCGGGTCGGCTGGAGGAGTACCGGCGGGTGGCCGCTTTCAACCGCCACGTCGGACTCGACGTCTACGAGATCACCCCGGCGGAGATCGCGGAGCGGTTCCCGCTCGCAGACACCTCTGATCTGCTGGCGGGGTTCTACGTTCCGGCGGACGGGCGGGTCAACCCCGTCGACGCCACGATGTCGCTGGCCAAGGGTGCCCGAATGCAGGGGGTCAGCATCATCGAGGGCGTCGCTGTCGACGAGGTGCTGACCAGGGACTCGCGGGTCGTCGGTGTCCGCACGGATCAGGGCGACATCGAGTGCGAGTACGTCGTGAACTGCGCGGGCATGTGGGCACGCCAGCTTGGTGAGCGCAACGGTGTCGCGATCCCGCTGCAGGCGGCGTGGCCCGTCTTCGAGGACCCGTCACGGCACGGCTACTACCGGGAGGAGGGCGGCGGCCTGATGGTCGGCCTGTTCGAGCCGGTCTGTGCGCCATGGAATGTCGACGCCATCCCCGCGGACTTCTCCTTCGGTGAGATCCAACCCGACTGGGACCGCATGGGACCGTATGTCGAGAGGGCGATGCAGCGCGTCCCGATCACGCTGGAGACGGGCATCCGGACCTTCTTCTGCGGGCCCGAGTCGTTCACGCCCGACCTTGCGCCGATCGTCGGCGAGGCACCGGGAATCGACAACTACTTCGTGGCCGCGGGGATGAACTCCGTGGGCATCCTCACGGGCGGCGGCATGGGCCGGATCGTGGCCCAGTGGATCGTCGATGGCCGACCCGATGTCGACGTCACCGGATTCAATATCGACCGCATGCAGGAGTACCAGCTCAACCCGCGGTACCGCGCGGAGCGCACGGTCGAGACCCTCGGCATGGTGTACCAGACGCATTTCCCCGGGCGGTCGATGCAGTCAGCGCGCGGCGTCAAGCGCTCGCCCGTGCACGATCGACTGGCGGAGAGCGGTGCATACTTCCGCGATGTCAGCGGCTGGGAGGGTGCCGACTGGTTCGCCCCGAGCGGCGTTGCGCCCGTTGTCGACGAGTTGTCGTGGGGCCGGCAGAACTGGTTCCCGTACTGGGAGCAGGAGCATCGGGCAGTGCGCGAGGGCGTCGGACTCATGGACATGTCGTTCATGTCGAAGTTCCTCGTGCAGGGGCGAGATGCTGGGCTCGTCCTTGACCGGGTGTCGGCGAATGCGGTCGACGGCGAGCCCGGCGTGATCACCTACACCCAGTGGCTCAATGACGCCGGCACGCTCGAGGCTGATCTCACGGTCACGAAACTCGCAGACGACCGCTTCCTGGTCGTCGCATCCGACAATGCGCATGGTCATGTGAACGCGTGGCTACGGCGGCACACCGGCGACGATCGCGCATTCACCACCGATGTCACGTCGGCGCTGGCGCAGCTGAATGTGCAGGGTCCGTTGTCGCGCGAACTGCTGCAGTCCCTCACGTCCGCTGACTTGTCCAATGAGTCGTTCCCGTTCCGGGCCGCACGCGATATCGACCTCGGCTTCGCGCGGGCACTCTGCGTGCGCATCACCTACCTGGGAGAACTCGGCTACGAGCTCTACGTTCCTGCCGAGCAGGCCATGCACGTGTACGAGCAGGTCATCACTGCAGGTGCTCGCCTCGGACTCCGGCATACCGGCCTGAAGGCGCTCGCGAGCCTGCGCATGGAGAAGGGCTATCGCGACTACGGACACGACATCGACAACACCGACTCCGTGCTCGAGGCGGGGCTGGGCTTCGCCGTGGCACTGGACAAGCCGGGTGGCTTCATCGGTCGCGAGGCGGTGCTGGCGCAGAAGGCGGCCGGGCCGCTCACCCGTCGCCTCGTGCAGGTGCGGCTCACCGATCCCGAGCCGCTGATGCATCACGCGGAGGTAGTTCATCGCGATGGTGTCGCCGTCGGGTACATCCGCGCGGCGAGCTACGGACACACACTCGGTGGTGCGGTTGGCCTGGCGATGATCGATGCCGACGGCCCACTCACCGCTGACTGGCTGGCGGCAGGAGGGTGGGAAGTCGATGTCGCGGGCGAGCGATTCGAGGCGGTGACA
>JAPLBU010000067.1:0-2765 GCA_026392575.1 Actinomycetota bacterium
TGCATCTCGGACATTCCACGACGGGCGCACAGCGCGGCCACCACTGGCACAGGTGCGATCGAGTTCGGGTCAGACGACCTGGTGGAGCACCCGCACGGTCGAGCCCTCGTGAGCGCAGCGGTATGCCTCGAGCTCCTCGTCCCACGGTGCACCGATCAGACGCGCGATCTCATCGGCCAGCGCATCGCCCGTGACGAGGGCCTGCGCCACCGCCGTGCGCAGGCGGTCCTCCGGAACCATCACATCGCCGTGGACCCCGATCGTGGCGCGGAACAGGCCGAGGTTGGGCGTGGACGAGAACCGCTCGCCCTCCCGGCCGGGGCTGGGATCCTCGGTGGTCTCATGCCGAAGCTGCCGGAACGGATGCATCGCGCTGGCGACCTTGGCCCCGGTGCCCTGGGGTCCACCCCAGATCAGCTCGGCTCGCACGCTGCCCGGCGCCACCGGCTGCTCGGACCAGTCGATCGGCACCGGGGTCCCGAAGACAGCCGCGAGAGCCCACTCGACATGCGGACTCACCGCGCGAGGGCAGGAATGGATGAAGATCACGCCTCGAGCAGGCCCCATGGCGGGACCGCTGCTGGACGCACCTTTCGCGTTCACCACGATCGTCACTGCTGCCTCCTTCGAGAGTCGCCTTCCCCAGCGTTCTCAAAGAAGCACCCACACGATCAAGTGCACGTGTGATGAGGATAACGGCAACCAGTCCGCCAGCGGCAACGGCACTCCGGGCATTTCGATAGGGTTCTCGCATCGCCTCACCCCCAGCCACGGAGGAATCATGGCCATTGCCGCCCCACAACCGCGCGTCCTCGCCGATGTCTTCGGCCGTTCGGCGGTTCGCAATGCCGTGCTCGTGGCCGGCGGTGCCGCCTTCGTCGGCCTCTCGGCCCAGATCGCCTTCTACCTGCCGTGGAATCCCGCCGTACCGGTGACCCTGCAGACCTTCGCCGTGATCCTGGCGGCCGGGGCCCTCGGCTCACTGCGGGGCGCGGCGGCCATGGCCCTCTACGCACTGCTGGGCTCGATCGGCATGCCGTGGTTCGCCCAGGGTGAGAGCGGCTTCGGCGGCCCGGCGTTCGGCTACGTCATCGGCTTCATCGTCGCGGCCTTCATCATCGGCCGGATCGCCGAGCACGGCGCCACGCGGTCCTTCCTCCGCTCCGTCGGCCTCATGCTGCTCGGCAGCGTCATCATCTACGGCATCGGCGCCACCTGGCTCAAGTACGACCTCGGCATCCCGTGGTTCGGTGCCGACTCGGCGTGGGCCTACGGCGTCAAGGACTTCATCGTCGGCGATGCCATCAAGCTGCTCGCCGCCGCTGGTCTGCTGCCCCTGACGTGGAAGGCCCTGAAGAAGGCCGGCCTGACCAACTGACCCGGCGGGTCGACACCCACGCACGACGAATCGTCCGGCTCATCCGAGCCGGACGATTCCCGTTACGCCCAGAAACACCCCGACGGCGGCACACACCACCCCGACGATCGGGAACTGGTTGCGCATCACCCACCCGTAGCTGCGTTTGAGGCCAGGGACCACACGCTGACCACCCGCGAGCCGGACCAGGGGCGGCAGCATCGTCGCCTGGAGTGCCAGGAACAGCACGACAGCCCACACAACGGCCTTCTCCTCGATGGCGATCGCTGAGGCCGTGATGTCGTGCAGCGCCGGCAGCAGCACGATGAATGACGACAGGTCCGTGATGCCGAAGTAGAACGCCAGCACGAAGAACACCCAGATGGATGCGTGCGCCTGCCGGGACTCGAGGGAAACGCGCACCCGCTCTGCCATCGCCGCGTGCGGCAGGAAGAACCAGACCGACGAGAGCGCCAGCACCACGCCGGCACCGATCCGGATGGCGGCGTCGATACCGCCTCCCCCGCCCGTGCCCGCGTCCGGCAGTTTGGCAAGACCGAACGTCACCAACGCGATCACGATCCCGAAGGCGATGGCATTCGCCACCACCACCGCCAGCGAGCGACTGCGCCACCTGCCGCCGCCCGCGACGACGAGCAGCTGCAGCGCAATGAGCGTCGGGGTGATGGCGGCAGCGATGCCCAGCGGTACGACCAACGCCAGCAACGACCACATGCCGCCATCCAACCGCAACGTCAGTCGAGCGCGGCGATGACCTCGTCGACCATGTCGGTCGTGGTGGCGGGATGCAGGAAGACGAGCCGCCCGACGGTCTCGCCACGCCACCCACTGGAGGTGACGGCCGCGATCTGCGCGGCTGCGTAACGCGCCATCTCGAGCGAGTGCTGCACTGCGTCGCGATAGGCCCCGATGCCGTGGACGGCCATCGAGAACCACAACGGCAGCCCACGTGCGCGGCGGGTCAGGTGGTAGGCGAGGTCGCTCGGGTTGATGTCGTCGTGCTCGTGGATGACATCGAGATACGACGCGTCCTGCTTGTGCACGGCCTTCGCCAATCGCGGGTCACGGTAGAGCAGCGCGGCGCAGTCGAATGGTGCGAACCACCACTTGTGCGGGTCCATGACGATCGAGTCGGCGTGCTCCACGCCGGCGTATCGCTGCCGCAGTTCAGGGGCCAGCATGCCAGCCCCGCCGTAGGCACCGTCGACATGCAGCCACCAGCCGCGCTCGCGCGCAATCTCGCCCACTCCGGCGACATCGTCGATGATCCCTGCGTTGGTCGTCCCGGTGGTCGCAACGACGGCGCACACATCATCGAGATCGTCGCGGCCCTCAAGCGCCGTACGCAGGGCGGCACCCGTCAGGACTCCGTCGGGAGTGTCGACGA
>JAPLBU010000067.1:2793-5333 GCA_026392575.1 Actinomycetota bacterium
CGATGCGTGTCGCGGGCGACGACGAGTGCCGAGAGGTTCCCCGCTGATCCGCCGGACACGAACACGCCACCGGCTGATGCGGGCAGGCCCGCGATGTCGGCCAGCGTTCGCAGCACCTGGTTCTCCGCCATGACGGCACCCGCGGCCTCGAACCACGAGATCCCCTGCAGGGACGCAGCGGAGACGACCATGTCGAACAGCAGCGAGGCCTTGGTCGGGGCTGACGGGATGAAGGTGAACATCCGAGGGCTGTCGGCGGACAGCACCGTCAGGGCCAGATGGTCGGCATAGATGTCGAGCACCTTCTGGAAGTCGTGGCCCTCCTCCGTGATGAGGCCGGCGAGAACCTCGTCGAGGTGGTCGCGGTCGGCCAGGCCATCGAGGGGCACCTCTGGCGTGAGAAGCCGGTCAGCGACGTACGTGAGGATCACGTCGACCATCTGCGGATCAGCACGGTGCATCCGGTCGGCGTCGATGGGGAGGGCAGGCACGGCAGGGGCGTGATCAGGACTCATGGACGGGGTCCTCCGGTTGTCCGGGGCAGGAGCGGTCCCGGAGTCGGCGCGCCGTCAGCACACCTGGCAGCAGGCGCCGTCAGGCGATGCTAGCGACTCTCTGCGCGGGCACCCCATCCGCACGGCACAATGACCCCGTGCCCAAGATCGCTGCCCCCACCGTCGCGGAGAACCGCGAGCTGCGCCGCGATGCTCTCCTGGCGGCCGCCGCGACTCTCATCCAGCGCGGCAGCGGCACGTTCACGGTCGCGGAGGTGGCGCACGAGGTCGGGCTGTCGCGCTCAGCGGTCTACGAGTACTACAGCAGCGCCGCGGAGTTGATCGCCGACGTACTGGTCGACGAGCTGTCGGCCTGGTCGGTGTCCCTCGCGGCATCGACCAACGAGGCCACCGATGCGGGGCAGCGTGTGCATGCCTGGATCCACGGCATCCTCGACTATGTCGCCGACGGACGGCACGCCCTCCTGCGGTCGGCCGCCGCCATCGAGCTCCCGCCGACCCGTCGCGCCGAGGTTCACGAACTCCACCAGGCACTCATCGCCCCACTCGTGGATGCGCTCATCGGTACCGGCTCCACTGATCCGGTCCGTCAGGCGCGCTACGTGTGGGGGGTGGTCGAAGTGGCCATCGCCCGGATCGAGGGGGGCGAGGCCAACGCGGCCGACGAGTCCATCCCGCTGATCGCCTTCGTCGATGCCGCACTGCGCGGCACGATCGCCAACTAGGCCGCCCGCGTGACCCCTCCTCGCCACATCCTCGCGTCCAGCGGCGGCTTCGTCTCGACGGGCCTCTGGGGCGTCATGAAGCCCGGCGGCATCATGCTGCGCGCCCTCGAACTGAGCGGCGCTACCCGGCCGCGCGTCCTGCTCGTCCTGACGGCGAGCGGCGATGACCACCACTACCTGTCGACGATGTACTCCGCCCTCGCCGACACCGGCTGCGATGTCGACCACCTCGCGCTCTTCACACAGCCCAATCGGCCCCCGAAGGATGCGCTGGCCAAGGCAGATGTCGTCTGGGTGGGTGGCGGCAGCGTCGCGAACCTGCTCGCGCTGTGGCGCCTGCACGGCGTCGACGAGGCCATGTCCGACGCGTGGGAGCGCGGTGCCGTCCTCGGTGGCGTCAGCGCCGGCTCGATCTGCTGGCATGTCGGTGGCCCCACTGATTCGTTCGGCGTTGATCTGCAGGTCGTCGACAACGGCCTGGCCCTGCTGCCCTACGGCAACGGCGTGCACTACGACTCCGAGGAGCAGCGCCGTCCGCTGCTGCACCGCCTCGTCGCCGACGGCTCACTGCCCCTGTCCTACGCCACCGATGACCGCGTCGGGATCCTATATGAGGGCACCGAGCCGATCGAGATCGTGTGCGATCTCGACACCCCGGACCTGGAGACCGGCCCGGCCGCCTACCGCGTCGAGACCATCGGCGGCACGGTCATCGAGTCGCGACTGGCGATCGGACGGCTGGCCTGATGCACTCGGGATCGAACTCCGCAATGGCGGTCTCACCACTCGATCGTCGGTTTCTTGGGATGCCGGGAGCCGTGTGGACTCTCGCCGCCTACCAGTCGCTGACCCTCGTCAACCTGCTGCTCGTTGTCTTCTTCCCGGCAACGTCACAGGCACCGATCGCCCTCCTCTCCACCATCGCCGGGTACTGCGCGCTGACCATCGTCACCCTGCTATGGCTGCGCGAACGGACACCCATCTGGCTCCTGCAGCTGATAGTTCTCTCGATCCTGGGCTACCTGACCGCCCTGGTCTCCAGTGCGCCCACGCCCCAGGGCGCCTTGGCCGCGGCCATTGGCTATGTCCTCCTGGGCATGTACGTCGCCATCTGGGGCAGCGCTCGGCTCGCCCTCGCCTATGTGCCCCTGATGGCACTGGTCTATGCCGTGGCACTCTCCGTCAGCGGACTGCCGAAGATGGCATCAGCGTGGCTGGTCATCGTTGCCGCCTCGTTAGGCACCGCAGTTGTCATCAACTCACTCGTGCGGTCGCTACGGTCGGCCGCGACGATCGACCA
>JAPLBU010000294.1 GCA_026392575.1 Actinomycetota bacterium
AGTGGCCGTTGCCGAGTTCACCACCGACGGAGATCTCGCCCTGGATCCAGACGTGCTGAGCTCCGACCCACGGGTCAACGACGCGATGCGGGAAGGCGGTTTCGAGCCCGACCCACGAAGCAGCGCCATCGGCACCTGGATCTCTCGCCGCGGAGTGCCGGTCGACCTTATGGTCCCCGAGGCGGTCGCAGGCGCCGGGAGGCGCGGCGTACGCGTGCCACCGCACGACTCCAGGGCGATGCGACGGGCACGCGGCCTCGAAGCAGCACTCGTCGACAACTCACCGATGTCGATTGGTGCTCTCGATCCGGCCGCCGATCCGCGCGAGTTCAACGTCGCCGTGGCAGGCCCGGCGGCATTGCTCGTGGCCAAGCTCCACAAGATTCGTGACCGGGTCGACACGCCTGACCGGCTGAACGACAAAGACGCACATGATGTGTATCGCTTGCTCCGGGCCATCGAAACCGAGGTCCTCTCCGACACCCTGAGCCGCCTACTGCGCAACCCCGTCAGCGCCGAGGTAACCCGTCAGGCGCTCGAGTACTTGGACAGTGACTTTGCGCTGGGGGCGAGCGCCCGCGGTTCGCTCATGGCCGGAGCCGCCGAGCGACTGGTCGGCGACCCGGTGGCCGTGGCCGAAAGCGTGGCGCTGCTGGCGAGGGACCTCTTGGACGACGTGGTTTCGTAGTCGGACCGCGCCCGCGGGGCCATCCATACGGCCGCTCCTTATTGAAGGTTAGGAGTGCAACCTTGAACATGCCTCACGAAAGTTGCCAGTGGCGGGCAGTTGCGAGCGCCGAGAGCGCGCACCGTCTCGAGGTCGTATTCATTCTGGGCGTTGATCCAGAAGCGATCGTCGATGCTGAGCGCCCTCGACAGGCGCAAGGCGCTCCCGACTTCGTGTTCCCTTCGGCCCTCTTCTTGCGGCTGTTGATGTCCACCACCGTCGCCCGTTGGGTATTCATTCGCTCGGCGATGCTGCGCCTGTTGTCGCGCGAGGCATGCGCGGACGTTATCGCCGCGTTGACGGTCGAGTGACCCAGTGACCTCAATGTGTGCGTCAGCGTGATCTGGATACCGCTGTAGGCGCACTTGCCAGCGCGGGTGGGGAAGACGGGCCCTCGGCACCGAGCTGTCGTGGGCCGACGGCACGAAGTGGAAGATGGCTGCCTCGAACATCTCCTTCGAGGCCCCGGCCGTTGAGCGCCTGTATTCCGGCAGCATGACGTCGGCGGACTGGATCCCATTTCCCGATGAGTCTTCGCAACCCAACACCAAGGACTTCTTGATCTTCCATCATCAACTCGAGGTCACGCGCCAACGGGACAACGACTGGAAGAACTTCGACATCCGCATCAAGGGGTAGGGATCGCCCAGCGGGTGTGGGGGCTTGACACGGGGCCGCGCCGGTGGGAACTTCAGTCACCATCACCGGCACTCCATCAAGATCGCCCTTGTCTGTGCACTCGCGGTTGCTGCGCTGGCCGTGCCGGTCGGGTCGGCGTCGGCCGCGACGTCGTCCGACGCTCCGACCGCAGTCACGCCCCCCGCGAATCAGCTGTGGAGCGGTTCCAGCTCGAATGATCTGGGGCCTGCCACCATCGTGCTGTCGGCCACGAACGGCAGGGCGAGGCTCAGGATCCTGCAGTTCATCATGGCCTGCACGGATGCAGGCGACGGCACCGAGTCAGCGCGAGCCTTCGACTACGTGACGGGGTCCGCCACGCTGAATCGCAATCGGTTCACGATGAACCTGACGGGGACATCGAATGGCCGCAATGGGCGAGTGCGGCTCAGCGGCGTTCTGGGTTCGAATGGCCACGGCAGGGCAACTGCCGACGCCACGGCCGTCGGAGTTGACTCGAGTACCAACAATGTCATCGAGACGTGCCAGGCGCGAGTGACCTTCAACCTTCTTCGAGGCGACCTTCAGCCTCACTACACCCCCTGACGATCGCTTCGACATCGCCCGTGTCGCTGCTGGAGTTCGACGATGTGCACATCACCTACTCCGGTGATGTGCCTGCCGTCCGCGGTGTCTCCCTGACGGTGGCGGAGGGCGAGTCGCTGGGCATCGCCGGTGAATCGGGCTGCGGCAAGACCACCCTCGCCAGCGCGGTGCTGCGACTGCTGCCGCCGACGGCGCAGATCCGCGGGCGGGTGCTGATCGACGGGGAAGACGTGCAGGCGATGCAGTGGGCCCGACTTCGGGTGGTCCGGTGGGGCACGGCGGGCGTCGTGTTCCAGGGTGCCATGCACTCGCTCAACCCCGTCCAGCGCATCGGGACCCAGATCGCCGAGCCGATCACGATCCACGACCGGACGGTCAGTCGCGCGGCGGCCCGGTCTCGGACCGTGGACCTGCTTGAGCAGGTCGGCCTGCCGGGGTCGCGGGCGGACTCATACCCGCACGAGTTGTCCGGTGGGCAGAAGCAGCGGGTGATGATCGCCATGGCGCTGGCCTGTCGTCCACGACTCATCATCGCGGACGAGCCCACGACCGCGCTCGACGTGATGGTGCAGCAGCAGGTCCTTGACCTGATCCGCTCGCTCGTAGCCGATCTGGGTGTCGGGCTCCTGCTCATCTCGCACGACCTGTCGGTGCTGGGCACGACCTGCGACAGGGTCGCGGTGATGTATGCCGGTCGGATCGTGGAGCAGGGACCTGCCGCGGCGGTGTTCGACGACCCGCAGCATCCCTATACGCGTGCTCTGGCCGGGGCATTCCCGCGCATCGGCGACCCCGCCGCCCGGTTCGCCCCCGGCGGGCTGCCTGGTGACCCGCCCGATCCGGGCCACCTGCCCGGGGGATGCGACTTCCATCCCCGGTGCCCGATGGCCACCGCGGACTGCGTCACCACCGACGTCACGCTGACCAGGCTCGATGCCAGCCGGTCGGCGGCGTGCCTGCTGCTGGGCGAGCGGAGCGCGCTGTGACTGAGCTGCCGGTGCTGGCTGCCAAGGGGCTGTCCGTGGCCTTCCCGGGAGCAGGTGGACGGATGACCCGGGCCGTCGACGGCGTCGACCTCGAACTTCGTCGCGGCGAGATCGTTGCGCTGGTGGGGGAGTCCGGCTGCGGCAAGACGACGCTGGCCCGCACCCTGGTGGGGCTGGAGCCACCGAGCGCCGGCGAGGTCCTCGTCGACGGAAGCCCGCTGGACCGTTCCCGACGCGGCCTGCGCCAGCACCGGCGGAAAGTTCAGTTGGTGCTGCAGGACCCCACCGGTGCCCTCAACCCCCGCCACTCGGTTTACGAGGCCGTTGCGGAAGGGCTGCACATCCACGGCCTGCACGACGGCGAGCGTGAACGGGTGTCCGCCGCGTTGGCAGCTGCGGGGTTGCGACCGCCGGAGCGGTTCTTCCTTCGCTATCCCCACGAACTCTCCGGTGGTCAGCGCCAGCGTGTGGTCATCGCCGGTGCGCTGGCCCTCGAGCCGCAGGTGATCGTCGCCGACGAGCCCGTCTCGAGCCTGGACGCCTCCGTGCGCGGAGAGATCCTTGCGCTGCTGCTCCGGCTGCGGGGCGACCTCGGCCTGTCTCTGCTTGTGGTCACCCACGACCTGGGCCTGGCCTGGAACATCGCGGACCGGATTGCGGTGATGTACCTCGGCCGGATCGTCGAACAGGGCCCCACCGAGCAGGTACTCGACAATCCCCAGCATCCGTACACGCGAGCGCTGCTGTCGGTCGTGCCGGAGATACGTCACCTGGAGCCTCAGGTCCTGTCCGGCGAACCGCCGGACCCGTCCCGGATCCCCGCTGGCTGCCGGTTCCACCCCCGGTGCCCCCCCCTGCTCACGGGGCCGGACCGCCAGCCATCTGCGGCCGAGCGCGCCGGTGTCTCCGACCGGTGCCGTACCGAGTCGCTGCCCCTGCTGCCCGCCGACGGTGAGCACCGGGCCGCCTGCCTGATGACGGGCGCCTTTGGGACGTCCCTGCCGACTGTTTCCTAGATGGACACCTCCGCGTGGTCGCGGGGACGGTGCTGATGGCCTCGCCCGTCATGGCCGAGTCGTCTTCGCCCTCGCCGTCCAGTTCGCCGTCCAGCACGGCCGCCCCGAGCGTGCTTCGCATCGGCATGACGTCGGGCATCGACAACACCAACATCTTCGCCGTGAACTCCGTGGCTGAGTGGCTGGCCGTGGCGCTCCAGTACGACATGCTGCTGCGGTTCGGGGACGCCGACCTCACGGCAGCACCGTCTCTGGCGACCGGTTGCGATCACAACGCGGATCGAACGGTCTGGACCTGCCACCTGCGCCCGGGCCTCACCTGGAGCGACGGCGAGCCCGTGACGTCGAAGGATGTCGCCTTCTCCTACCGGTTCGTCATCGACAAGCAGTTCGACCTCTTCAGCGGATACTTCCCCGAGGGCACCACCTTCGAGACACCGGACGACCTCACCTTCGTCTGGAAGTCGCCGACGCCGACAAACGGTCCCGAGGTCCCGGCATGGGCGTACGTCGTGCCCGAGCACGTATGGAAGCAGTACGAGAGCGCTGACGCGAAGGCCATCCGCGCGGTCGACACGCTGCCCAATGTGGTTTCCGGGCCCTACTTCATGTCCGCGGCCAGTTCCGGACAGAACTGGACCTTCAGTCGAAACCCGAACTTCGCGGGGCCGACACCCGGCTTCGATTCGATCGTGTTCCAGCAGTTCACCAACCAGGACGCGATGGTTCAGGCACTGAAGAACGGGCAGATCGATATTGCCGACGGTATCGAGCCGGCATTGCTTCCGGCGGTGACCGGACTCCCGAACGTCGCGGTGCAGAAGGTCGTCGCAGACTCCTGGATCAACCTCGCCTTCAACTTCGGCGGGCAGGGAGCGGATGCGAAGCCGTTGCCCGCGCTGCAGGACGTGCGAGTGCGCAGGGCGATCGCGATGGCGATCGACAAGCAGCAGATCGTCGACAAGGTCTACCCCGGAGCCGCCGACCCAGGGGAGACGGTCATCCGGCCCCTATCGACGTACTGGCATCTCACGGTGCCGAAGGACAAGCTGATCCCCTTCGATCCGGCGGGTGCGAACGCGCTGCTCGACGAGGCTGGGTACCCGATGGGGTCTGACGGGGTCCGAACCGACCCGAAGACGGGCGAGCCGTTGAAGATCCGGATGCCCGTGTCGGATGACACTCCGGGCAGTGCGCCAGCAGGACAGCTGGTCGCGTCCTTCCTCAAGGCCATCGGCATCGACGTCACCGTTAAGCCGGTCACCGCGGGCAAGATGTACGACCTGCAGCAGGCGGGCGACTTCGATGCGTACATCTGGTACTGGACTGGCGACCCTGACCCGAACTACCAGCTATCGGTGTTCACGGGCGCAGAGTGCAAGAACCTCAGCGACGGCTGCTGGAACGATCCGAAATACGATGCCCTGTTCGCGCAGCAGCAGTCCACTCTCGAACCAGCTGCACGCAAGGTAATCGTCGACGAGATGCAGCAGTACGTATACGACCAGGTCCCGAACATCGTGCTGGCGTACCCGAATGCGATCGAGGCATACCGCACGGACCGGGTTGAGGGGCTCACCCCCGTCCCGGCCGGCGACGGCTACCTGTTGCCGTCCTACGTCTACACCAGCATGGTCAACGCACACCCGCCGAAGGCCGAAACGGTGACAGGCAGTAGCAGCGGTAGCGGTACCGGTAGTAGTGAACCTGCTCCGACCGGCGGATCCGGGATTCCCATCTGGGTGTGGCTTGCTGCGGCAGTCATCGTGATCGCCCTCGTCCTGCTGTTGGTGCGTCGAGGCCGCGGATCATTCGCACGCGCCGACCGCGAGTAGAGCACCGAGCGACGAGAGTGGGCCTGAGGTATCTGGTTGCGAAAGCAGGGTGGGCGCTGCTGACTCTGTGGTTCATCCTGTCCGTGAACTTCTTCCTCTTCCGCATCATGCCCGGCGACCCGGTTGCCTTGCTGGCACGCAGCCAGCGACTCTCCCAGGAGGCCCTCGATCGCCAGCGGCAGCTCTTCGGACTCGATGAGGCGCTGCCTCAGCAGTACCTGACCTACCTGCGAGAGACGCTCCACGGGAACCTGGGCGTGAGCATCCTCTCCGGGCAGGACGTAATCGCGATGGTGGCCGATCGCATCTGGCCCACAGTGCTGCTCGTGGGTATTGGGACCCTGCTCGCCGCAGTTGTGGGCGTGACGCTGGGGATGCGCGCAGGCTGGCGACGCGGCAGCGGGCTCGACAACGGCTCGGTGTTCGGATCGCTCTTCCTCTATGCCACGCCGGAAGGCTGGCTCGGCATGATGCTGCTCATCCTGTTCGCCGGGGTTCTTGGCTGGTTCCCCGCCGGCGGGT
>JAPLBU010000195.1:0-404 GCA_026392575.1 Actinomycetota bacterium
CCCGAGGCCGTCGCCAGGTCGGCCTGGGTCGCGTACCCGCGCAGCGCCAAAGCGGCTCGCACGACGGCACCGAACCAACGCGGGTCTCGCACCTCGACCGCAACGCCACCCCCTCCGACCGACCGGAGCCGACCACTCCGAGTGCCCACATTTTACCCACGAACCAGTCTGACCGGTCTCTAACTGACAGTCATGGTTTTAGTTTCGCACTCCCCGGGAAAACCTCCACTGTCAATTAGCAGCGCGTCGCCACGATCAGGGACGCCGACGAGGAACACGAGGCACGACCATGCACAACGACGAGCTCGATCCGCTCATCAACGATCCCGACCTGGCGACGCCTGAGGCGTGCCGAGCGCGACGCGAGCTCGCCCGACGCCGCTCGCCCCGCGACCCGGACATCG
>JAPLBU010000195.1:454-2495 GCA_026392575.1 Actinomycetota bacterium
GCTGCTGGTGTCGGAGCGGTTGATGCCCGGCGGGATGCTGCGCCGGGCCTTGGCCACGCACCCGAACCCTGGGGCGCTGCTGAACGCGTCGGCGTCGAACGCCGCGAACCAGGCACGCGAGAGCGCCGGCCGCGACAAGCGGCGGATGCCGCTCACATCGTCCGGTGTCCACGACGAGCTCGAGCCACCGCAGTACCCGTACTCCCCGACGGTGGGGCTGTTCGATGTGCTGCACGACCTCGGCTGGGGCGAGGAGGCCCTGCTCGAGCTCGCGATCCCGCGCAAGCGGCCGGGCCGCTCCATCCACCCCGGGATCGAGGCCGCACTGGAGCACCTTGCGGCGTGTTACGGCGTCACCGTCCGCTGCGCCGGCTGCCCGACCGACATGGACCTGCTGCGCCTGAACTTGCAGGGCCCCGATGCCTGGCCCGCGCTGGTGCCGGTGCTGCGGGAGTGGGAGTGGTCGCCCGAGGCCATCGCGTTCATCACCACGTCGCCGGCGAACATCGCGCACTGGCGCACCCTCGCGGTCACCCCACCGCCGCGGCAGGAACGCCGCATGATCAAGATCGCCCACAGGACCCCGACGTCATCCGCGAGTCGATCCGCTCCGGCCGGGTGCGGGCGCCCGAGCCCGGCATTCCCGCCGGCGCCGTCATCGACTGCACCGCCGAGGGGCGCCCCGTCCCCCTCGAGGCCGAGTCCATCACCGGGTAGACGAGACGCCACCGCGACGAGCGCGAAACTTGCGCGGCACGCAGGCACATTCACCGTGGTCCGGGTAGGAGCAACAAACCCCTGCCAGGAGGTGCCATGCACGCCATCTCGATCACCGACATCCTCACCGCCCTGCGGCACACCGACCCCGACACCCTCGCCGCAGCGATCTACGCCGACAACGACCCCGAGCTCCTCGCTCACCTCGCCGGCGCGCTGACCACCGCGAGCGAGCACGTCGCATCACATCCGCACCCCGACGTCATCCGCGAGGCCGACAAGCTGCTCTCGGAGGTGCTGCGCTGGCCCGTCGCCGACGCCCTGCCACCCGGGCACCACCTGCCCACCGCGGGTGAGCTCGCCGCCGCCCGCCGCATCAGCACTCCCGAGGCGGAGCGACTGCTGCACCGCATCGCCGCCACCGAGACCCTCGCCGCACAGCGGCTCCTGGACTCCGGTGTCGAGCCCAACTTCACCCTCGAGCAGGCACAGGTCACCGCCTGCATCCGCGACATCGTGACCGCCGGCGGCATCCCCACCCGCGCCAGCGTCCGCACCCACGCCCTGGCCCACGCTCGCGCAGCCATGCGTCCCGGCGCCGGCACCGAGCCCATCATCACCAGCCACGGGCTTCGGCCGCGGATCGCCAGCCCCTCCCCGATGGTGGTCGTTCCCGGACGGCCCGACCGCATGGACACCGACCCGCCGCTGCCCGGGCTGCTCGAGGACCGCATCGCCTACCTCCGCGACGCCAAGCACGCCATGGGCACCGCCACCCGCCAGCACACCACCGCACTACGCGCCGTCGAGCACGCCCGTCTGAACGGCACCTCCGCACCCCCACCCCCCACCGGCGCCATCGACGCCCGCTACACCCAGCGGCTGGCGGTGTAGCGATGAGCCAGCTCCTGGAATCACCTCAGTCCGCCAGCGTTATGCCCCGCGCACTGTTCACCGCGGAGGAAGTGGCTGACGCCCTCGTGATCTCCGAGACCCTCGTCCGACAGCTCACGCTCGACGGTGAGCTCCCCTGCCGGCGGATCGGGCGCCTGGTCCGCTACACGATCACCGACATCGAGGCGTTCATCGCGAGTCGCGAGGAGCACCGCTACCGCAAGTGACGTTCGTCCACAGCCGTCGTCCGGCTGTCCACAGGCAACGCCCAATCGAGGCGCCGTCGGACGTCTACCTCGCAGACTCAACGACGTTCATCCAACTAAGGACACTCGGAAGGGGGCGACGGAATGCCTCGGATCAAGAAGTACCGAGCCGAGGGCTCGGTACGCGAGAACCCTCCCGGTTCGAGGCAGTACCAAGGCCGGCT
>JAPLBU010000275.1 GCA_026392575.1 Actinomycetota bacterium
CCGGCAGGCCGAGCTTCGCGCAGGCGCCTTCGACCGCAGCGATGAGCGGCTCTGGTCCGCAGCAGTAGACCGCGGTCTGCGATGTCGCTGCACCCAGGATCTCGGCAAGCGGCAGCAGGCCCTTCTCGTCCTCGGGCCAGATGACCGCACCCAACGCCTCCAGTCGATCGCGGAAGGCCATCGAGGCGCGGGTGCGTCCGCCGTAGTAGAAGCGCCACGGCACGTCCTTGTCGAAGATCACCTCTCCGAGCATCGGCACCATCGGCGTCACTCCGATGCCACCCCCGATGAACAGGTAGTCCTTGGCATCCGCGAGCGGGAAGTGGTTGCGCGGTCCACGGGTCCTGACCATGTCCCCGGCATGCACCGAGTCGTGCATGTATGACGAGCCCCCGAGGCTGTTCGGCTCCCGCAGCACGGCGATCCGCCAGGTGTCCGCGTGGAAGTGGCTGCACAGCGAGTACTGACGCTCGACACCGTTGCCAAGCTGCACGTCGATATGAGCACCGGGCTCCCACATGGGCAGCTTCTCGCCGGATGGGGCACCCAGTCGGATCGTGACGACGCCGTCGGCCTCCTCAACCCGTTCAAGAACGACCAGGTCGCGGTACTCCTCGTAGACATAGGCCATGGCTAGACGTTAGCCGCACCGGCAGTGGACTCCACCGTGACCGTGCCTGCCGCACCGTCGACGGTGACCTCCATGCCATCGACGAGCTGCGCGGTTCCCGTCGTCACCGAGAGGACACTGGGGATCCCCAGCTCGCGGCTCACGACGACAGCGTGACTGTTCAAGGCGCCGACGTCGACGACGATCGCCCCTGCGATGAGGAACAGCGGCGTCCAGGCCGCATCGGTGAACGGAGCGACCAGGACATCGCCCGGCTCCAGGCGCGCCATGTCGGACGGATCGCGCATCACGCACACGCGCCCGGTGTACCTGCCGGCACCGCCACCGAGTCCGGACAGGACGGCCCCATCGGTCAGTGGAGGCATCCGACGCTCTGCGCGCCGTGCCCAGTGCGACAGAGGTGCGGGATCCGAGGCGATGATGAACGGCGGGTCGAGCTCGAACAGCTCCTCATAGTCAGCCAGCCGGGCGGCGATCACGTCGCGGAACGATGCCGGACTTGCGACGTACGACTCAAGCTCGTCGCTCATCAGCATCATCACGTCCTCAGCCTTCGCGAACAGGCCCTGCTCCACGCCGCGGCGTCCGAGCTCGCGGATCGTCATGCGCACCTCGTTGACCACGGCGACGCAGGTGGCCTTCGTTCGCTCACGTGCCGGGACCGAGAGCGACGTAGACGCCAGTGCCATCTCAAGAGTCGCGATTGCGTCGTCGCTCCCCGCGAGTGCAGCACGCACCCGGTCAGCGGCAGCAGTTCGACGCGCAGCCAGGCGGTCGTGTCGCGCATGCGGTGAATCGGCATCGGATGCCCGGNNATCGGATGCCCGGCGAATCCCGTTGACGAGCTTCAGGGGCTGAAGCGGATCGGCCTCCCACGAGAGCGCGTGGATATCCCACTCGTTGGGACCGCGCGAGCCCGACTCCCGCATGAACGCCGCGAACGCCCCGGCAAAGGCCCGCTGCTCGTCCGTCTGCGGATCGCCGATCGCCACCAGCACGGCCTCGGGCCCGGCGTCGAAGAGGGCCGTGATCGCCGCAGACGCATTCGCGTCACGAGAGAGGTCCCACAGTCCCCACGAAGGCGACGCGGAGTCGACGTCGCCAAGGCCGGAGATCAGCTCGAGCTGGAGCTGCGGCTCCCCGATCGATGCGCACAGGCCCGACAGGATCGACGGCCCGATCGTCGACGCAAGGCTTGAGTAGTCGTGTCTTGCGAAGCCGTTGTCGAGCTCGGGACCGAAGGAGCGGGCACGTGCCACGAGTTCCGCGTCGCTGAGCGTCGTCAGGTCCGGTCGTTCCGCGGCCAGGCGTGCTGTTCGTGAGCGGTCGGCGTCGATGAGCGGATAGGAGGTCGAGCCCAGGACCTCGCCGATGGTCGCTGCGGCCCTAGCCGACAACTCCGGGTTGATGTCGTCAGGGTGCGGCTCGTAGGGAGGCGTATCCGGATGCGAGCCGAGCAGGTCGGCATCGAACTGGTCGAGGTCGGCGCCCAGCCGAAGGCCGAGCAGCCGCATGTGCGAGAGGTTCAGGTAGAAGTAGCCCCCGAAGATGCCGACCGGATCTTCGGCGGTGTGTTGAACTCCTCGGCGCCGTAGATGCCGAACTCGACGAATCCCCGGTACCAGCCCGGGAGCAGGCCCTCCTCGAACACCAGGCTCCACCCGAGGGGGCTCGCCGGGTCGGGCAGCACCTCCCCCGCGTTGGCGCGCGTGTAATAGGGCAGCCGCTCGCTGCGCGTCCAGTCGACGATCCAGGAATCAACCATGACGGTCTGTTCTCCTTCGTTGCGAACGGGCCGGACATGCCGCGCGCCGCCGGGCCAAGAAGGCTCGACGGCGCACGGGAAAGGGCATGGCTTAGTAGGGAACGGTGCCGGCGTCGACGTTGTACAGGGTGCCTGTCATGCCGTTGCCGAGCGGACCCGCGAGCAGAAGCGCCATGCCGGCGACCTGCTCGACGGTGTTGAGCTCCTTGGTCATCGTGTCCTGCGCGAACTCGTCGAGGAACTGCTCGTAGGTGATCCCGGCAGCCGAGGCGACCTGCGCGCCGGCGTCCTTCATCAGCTCGGTCTCGATCGGGCCGGGGCAGATGGCGTTGCAGCGGATGCCCTGCGTCGCGTACTCCGCGGCAGTTGCCTTGGTGAGCCCGTTCATGGCGTGCTTGCCCATGATGTAGTGGCTGACGGCCATCTTCGAGGCGTGCTTGCCCTCGATCGACGAGATGTTGATGATCCGGCCGGACTGCTTGGGCAGCATGGTCGCAAGGGCGCGACGGGTGGCCCAGAAGGCGGAGCTGCAGTTCCAGTCGAAGGCCTTCTGCCACGCCTCGTCGCTCAGGGAGTCGATCATGGCCCAGCCGTCAGAGCCGCCGGCGCAGTTCACGAGGATGTCGA
>JAPLBU010000259.1 GCA_026392575.1 Actinomycetota bacterium
GGCCCGCAGGACCCCGTCGCGGCCCTCGCCGACCAGCCGGCGCACCGCAGAGTTCAGGTCGCCTGCCAGGAAGGCATCGGTGGCGGCGATCGTCTTGTCGTCGACGAGGTACATCGGGTACAGCCCCATCGTGATCGACTGGGCTGTCTCCATCGTCCGCTGCTCCCACACTCGCGGCAGCATCTCGAAGTAGCGGTCGCGGTAGTGCCCGAGCAGGTCGACCTGGTCCGGCTGGACGAAGCCGCCGATCGTCGCCTCCAGAATCGCGTTGGGCAGGTCGGTGCGATCGACGATCTCCGCCCAGGCCAGTTCCTTGGCGACATCGGTGGGACGGGCCGCCCGGGCGACCGCGGCCTGACGGCGCCCGGTCGCGGTGTCGTCCGCATCCTGCTCCGCCTCGATGGCGTCGTCCTCGAGGCGGCCGTTGGCGACGAGCCGCTGCAGCAGGTACCACCGCAGGTCGGTGTCGATGGCCAGCCCGCCCCAGACAACGCGCCCATCCAGGAGGGCGGCAACGAGATCGAGCTGCGGACCGGTGATCGCGGCCGACACAAAGGCACGCGCGAACGCCAGCTGCCGATCGCTGCTGGGCTCCGCCGCTTCGGCGAGACCGCGCATGGCATCTGCGAGACGCTCCAGGTATCCCGCCCGGTTCTCCGGCGCCGCGTCCTGGTCGATCGCGGCCTTCAGCTGGCGAAGCACTCCCTGGACCACTCCGATGTCGGTCTCGGTGCCGACCCCGGAAAGGACCAGAGACAGGAACTCACCGGTGGACATCTCGGCATCCCGCGTCATGTCCCAGGCCGCTCCCCAGACGATGGCGCGCGCGAGGGGGTCGTCGAAATCCCCGACGTGGTCGACCGCGGTCTTCAGGGAACGCTCGTCGAGACGCACCTTGGCGAACGTGAAGTCGCCATCGTTGAGCAGCAGGAGATCGGGCTGCATGACGTTCTTGAGAGCAGGCACTGGAGTGCTCGCGCCCACGACATCGACCTCGACGCGGTCGCGCAGCACGAGCCGGCCTCCCTTGAGGTCGTATAGGCCGATACCGATGCGGTGGGAGCGGAGAGTCGGCTCGATGCCCTCGGGCACCGTCGGCGGCTCCTGCTCCACAACGACCTCGGTCATCATCTTGTAGGCGCCGAGCGTGATGCGCGGACGCAGCAGGTTGACGCCGCTGGTCTGGAGCCACTCGGCCGTCCACGACGACAGATCGCGGCCACTGGTGGCCTCGAGCTCCGACAGCAGGTCGCTCAGTTCGGTGTTCTGCCACGCATGCTTCGTGAAGTAGTTGCGGACGCCGGCGAGGAACTCCTCCTCGCCGACCCAGGCGACGAGCTGGCGGAGTGCCGACGCCCCCTTCGCATAGGTGATGCCGTCGAAGTTCACGCGCACAGCATCAAGGTCGACCATGTCGGCCGCGATGGGGTGTGTGGAGGGCAGCTGGTCCTGCCGGTAGGCCCATGCCTTGCGCAGGTTCGAGAAGGTGGTCCAGGCGTCGGTGTACCTGGTTGCGTTGACGTTCGCCCAGTGCGCGGCCCACTCCGCGAAGGACTCGTTGAGCCACAGGTCGTCCCACCACGTCATGGTGACGAGATCGCCGAACCACATGTGGGCCAGCTCATGCAGGATCGTGTTGGAGCGCTGCTCGTAGGCGGCATCGGTAACGCGTGAGCGGAAGATGTAGTCCTCGAGGATGGTGACGCACCCGGCGTTCTCCATTGCGCCCGCGTTGAACTCGGGTACGAAGAGCTGGTCGTACTTCGCGAAGGGGTAGCCAACGCCGAACTGCTCCTCGAAATACGCGAAGCCCTGCTTGGTGACGGTGAAGATCTCCTCGTGGTCGAGGAACGGGGCGAGGGAGTCGCGACAGTAGAGATCGAGGGGGTAGGTGCCGTATGTGCCGGTGTACGCATCGCTGACGCGGTGGTAGGGACCGGCGACGAGCGCCGTGATGTAGGTGGAGATGCGCGGCGTGGGATCGAATGCCCACGTGGCCGTGCCGTCCCCATGCGCTGTTGGATCGGGGCTGGGGGAGTTGCTGACGACCTTCCAGTGCGACGGGGCGGTGACGGTGAGCTGGAACGTCGCCTTGAGATCGGGCTGCTCGAACGATGCGTACATACGGCGTGAGTCGGCCGACTCGAACTGCGTGTAGAGGTACGTCTCCTTGTCGACCGGGTCGATGAAGCGGTGCAGGCCCTCGCCCGTGTTCATGAACGAACCGTCGGCGGTGACGATCAGGGTGTTCTCGGCCGCCAGATCGGATAGGGAGATGCGCGGTCCATCGACGACGGCAGCGACAGCAAGTTCCCGGCCGTTCAGGACCACCGAATGGACCTCAGCGGCAATCAGGTCGATCCACGTGCTGCTCCCTGGAGTGCGGCAGGTGAAGGCCACCGTGGTGGTCGTGGGGAAGGTCGGGCCGGTGTCCGTGACGTCAAGAACGACGGCGTAGGACTGGACGGCGATGAGCGAGGAGCGGTCTTTGGTCTCGGCCCGGGTCATGTTCTCGGAAGCGGTCATGATGGAATCCAACCATTCTCTGAGTTGGGGGCAAGATGACGGTTGACGTATGGCTCGATCCGATGTGTCCGTGGTCGGGCGTGACGGCCGAGTGGGTCCTCGAAGTGCAGCGTGAGATCGGCCTCGATGTGCGCTGGCATGCCATGTCGCTGGCCATCCTCAACGAGGGGCAGGAGATCCCGGAGGAGTGGCGTCAGCTGTTCGCCGACTCCTGGGGCCCCGTCCGTGTGCTGGCGGCCGCAGACCAGCGGTCGACGCCCACCGAGGTCGGGCAGCTGGTGAGTGCCCTCGTCCGGCGCTTCCACGCCGACGGACGACGTGACGTCGATGCCGTGATCCGGGAGTCGGTGCAGGAGTGCGGGATGGATAGTGCGCTGGCCGAACTGGCATGGCTCACGGATCTGGATGAGGACCTGCGCGCGAACCACAGCCGGGCGATGGCCCTTGGGGGAACCGACGTTGGTTCGCCGATCATCGCGTTGCCCGGCCCGGACGGTGAGCTCGTCGGCTTCTACGGGCCGGTGATTGCCGAGATTCCGCGGGGTGATGCAGCCGTGCGTCTGTGGGAGGCATTCCTGCTTCTCGCAGCGACCCCGGGCTTCTTCGAGATCAAGCGCACTCGCGATGTGGAGCCCAGCTTCGGCTGAGTGCTCTCGATCCGTGTCAGATGACGATGCGCGGGGCGTGTGCCGCGTCGCGCGGCAGAGTCCGTGCCTGACCGTCCCGCAGTCGAACTGCTGACCAGAGCGCAGCCAGTGCATCGAGGGCATCGTCGATCGGGACATCAGATGCGACCGTGGTGAGGGCGGCGGCTGTCGTGGGAAGCCACGACTCCAGCGCAGCGATGCGCTGACCTACTCCGGCCGCCGACTTCTTGCTTGCGAGGACGTGGCCGGCAAGCTCGGCGAAGGAGATCTCCGGGTGCACCTCCACGACGAGGTGCCCTGATGTCCGCGCAAGGTGCTCGTCGAGCGCGAGGATGCGTGGTGCCAGATTGAGAGCCTGGCGGCTGACACCCTTGCCAGTGAGGCCGCGGCAGAGATCCTGGACCTCGGCGTTGGGGGCATCCGGGCCGAGTTCGAGCACCGAGCGAGGTGGGGTGGTGAAGACGCGGGACGCTGCTCCCGGCAGTGCGCGTCGCGCGAGCGCATCGCATTCCCGCTCCCCGGTGTCGAGCAGGCCGATCGGCATATCAACGCCGACGATGATGCCCGAGGCGAGGAGCGACCCAATGTCAGGCACGGTCGCGGTGGACCACGTGATGCATGCATCGTCGAGGCGGGCGGAGACCCAGCCACCTCGGTACCCGTCGATCCCGATGGCACGCCCTGCGATCGATACGCGAGTGGCCGTCATGGGCACAGCCTGTCAGGATGCGTGATCGTGCCTGAAGGGAATGTCATTCATCATCAGGCTCGGCGCCTGGGCCGGGCGTTCACTCGGCGTGCCGTTGTCGTCGACAGCCCACAGGGCCGGTTCGCCGGTGGTGCGGCGCAGGTGAGCGGGCGCGTCGTCCGCAAGGTTGAGGCCCATGGCAAGCACCTGTTCATCGGTTTCGATAATGATCTGTGGATCCACATCCATCTGGGGCTGTTCGGCAAGTGGCAGATGGGCGCGGGCGAGGCTCCCGGGCCCGTTGGCCTGATCCGGCTGCGAATCGTGTCGGATACCTCATACGCCGAACTGCGCGGACCCACCGTGTGCGAGGTGCTCGACGCCACGGAGAAGCGTGCCGCGGTTCGTCGGATCGGCCCGGATCCGATCCGCAAGGACGCCGATCCGCAGGTCGCGTGGGAGCGGGTGCATCGCAGTTCCGCACCTATCGCCGGGTTGCTCATGGACCAGCGGGTGTTCGCCGGAGTGGGGAACATCTATCGCGCGGAGGTGTTGTTCCGTCACCGGATCACGCCGTTTCGGCCCGGGCGCGATGTTGCGTTCGAGGAGTTCGACGCGATGTGGAGCGACCTCGTCACCTTGATGACGGCGGGGACAAAGCGCGGTCGCATGGAC
>JAPLBU010000253.1 GCA_026392575.1 Actinomycetota bacterium
GGTCAGGGCTCGCCTGCTCCAACTGCTCATGGATCCAGCCGGACATGTCAATATTCGTTTCAGCGGTCATCGCGTTGCTCCTTTGAGAGATCCCTAGACAGAACTTCCAAAGGATCACGCGATGACCGCCCCTACGTCAGGGCGCCACGCTCAACACGAGCCGATCCGTACACCACTTCCAAGGACGCGACTCGGCGCATGAGCTATCACGAGCGCCATCAGCAGACGGCTGGCCACCAGCGCAATTCCAGTATTCATGACTCACGAAGGGAAACTCCTGTGGCGAAGAAGGACGTACATGTGACACCAGACGGTGACGGTGGCTGGAAGGTGATGCGGGAGGAAGCGCAGCGAGCGTCCTCACTGCACGGCACTCAAGCTCAAGCCGCGACCGAGGGTCGCAGGCTTGCGCGCCAAGATCACGTGGAGTTCAACCTCCACGACAAGAAGGGTCGAGTCCGCGAAAAGGACTCGTATGGCAACGACAACTATCCACCGAAAGGGTGAATGCGATGCAACATCTCAAGTCAGATCTCGGGACCGTCCAGGCTGGTTCGGTAGTAGTTGTCACTCTCAAGAACCAGGCCAATGTGATGCTCATGGACTCCTCGAACTACCGCACTTACAGTGCTGGGCGTGGAGGCAGGTTCACTTTCATCGGCGGCCACGCCAAACAGTCGCCGGTGCGGCTCGCCGTGCCTAGTACTGGGCACTGGTACGTCGCAGTGGACCTTGGGGGTGCTTCGGGCCGAGTTTCGGCAAGCGTGCTCGTAGAACCTCCGATCTACTAGGCTAGTGATAGTGTAAGTCCCGTAGTTCACTCTTTACGTGAAATATTGGAGTTATAGTGACAGCGGGTATCGGAGGCCATGGCAGAAGCGAGCTTTCCCGCGTGCTCGCCACCGGCCGTCGCTTCGTGACGCCTGTTGGCGCTGCGGAGGCGCTGCGGACCGACGCTCCTACTGCTGCGCGCAAGCTGGCCCGGGCGAACCACTGGGCGCTGACCGACCAGGCCTTCCGAACGACAGTCCTGAAGACGTCATCCCGCGTTCGCTCGTCGACGGCTCGGCTTCTCGATCACGACTACCTCGTGGGCCACGTCGCCCCGGATGCGCTGGCCTGGGGCATGCGCACGGAGTGGAGAGCCGAGACACGATTGCTGTTCGCCGACCCTGCCCGAACCGTCGTGGACATACTCGATGAGCCTCGAATCGGCGCCGGCATACGACACATTGCAGAGGTCCTCGTGTCGTACCTCGACGAGCATGATCCCGCGTCCCTCGTCGAGTGGGGCGACCGTCTTGGCAATCACGCAGTCTTCAAGCGCCTTGGCTACCTGATCGAAGCGCTCGGCCTCGATCGACCTGCGTTGGTCGACGCTTGCTTGGATCGGGTCTCGTCCGGCGTCGCGCTTCTGGATCCAGACGCACCCGACGACGGACCCCGGACCATGCGCTGGCGGCTACGGGTCAACACTGTGGTCGGCTTCGAGGGCGCGGCATGATCCCGCAACGCGAACTGGCCGACCTGCGCGCGCAGTGGACTCTCGATCAGAACGTCATCGAGAAGGACTACATCCTCGGCTGGCTGCTGGCCGGCATCGCCAACCATGAAGCGCTAAGCAGTGGGTGGGTCTTCAAAGGCGGAACGTGCCTGCGCAAGTGCTACTACGAGACCTACAGATTCTCCGAAGACCTCGACTTCACCGTGATCGAGGGCGGACCCGAGGAACCTGCCGACCTCATCCCGATTTTCCACGAGATCGCCGAGTGGGTCCGCGAGGAGTCCGGCGTCGAACTCGTCCTCGATGCCAAGTCGTTCGAGAGGCGCAAGAACAAGCGCGGCAACCTCACCACGCAGGGCCGAATCGCTTACGTAGGACCGAACTCCAATCCCGGTACTTCGGCCGATCGGGCATCCGTACACCGACCGACTTACGGTCGACGGCGTGCGTTGCTACTCGATCGCTGAGTTGTTCGGGGAGAAGCTGCGGGCGCTCGCCGAGCGCTGCCGTCCCCGCGACCTGTATGACGTGGTCCACATGTATCGGCACCCCGACCTCGTCGGCGTCGCAGGCGCCGTCCGCGAAGTGCTCACCGCGAAGTGCGCGTTCGCCGGAATCGAGGTGCCGACCGTGGCGTCGATCCACAGCTCGCCGTACCGCGCCGAAATCGAGCGCGAGTGGGAGAACATGCTGGGCCACCAGCTACCAAGGCCACTCGTCCCGTTCGGTGCCTTCTGGAGCGCACTCGACGACGCCTTCGCCTGGCTTGAAGGCACCCTCGCCCGGGTGGTCCTGCCAAGGGCAGAATTCGGCTCGCTCGAACCGTGGACGGCACCTCCGCGCCGAGTCGAGCCCTACTCGCTGCGACGGACCCGCGACGGCAACCTCGTCCTCTTCGTCATCAACGACTACGGCCAACTCCGCAGTTACCGAGTCGACCACATCGCCGGTATCAAGGTCTCGTCCGAGGCGTTCAGCCCGAGGTATCGGGTCGAGTTCTGATGGAGAGCCGCTGCCAGCCGCAAACTGTCGGCGCTGGCGGTCGGCGGACGCGTCGGTGCCTCTCTTTTGGGGAACTCCGGGGAACGTGCGGGGAACTAAGTCGGGTCGCTAGGGGGCGTCAGAGGGCGCTTCCGGTGCTTGACACGACCCCGCTTTGGGGTAAGAATCCCTTGTATGGCAGGGGTTTTCGCTGGAGCGGGTGACGGGAATCGAACCCGCACTGTCAGCTTGGGAAGCTGATGTTCTACCATTGAACTACACCCGCGGAACGTGCCGATTATGCCAGTAGGCCGTCGGTCGGGGGATGTCGAGGCCGGACGCGAGGGCCACAAGGTGCAGGTAGTGCCTTCCTTCCCGTTGCAGCGGGGCGAAACGGTAGCCTGCGTCCGTGCTGCTCTCAGACCGCGACATCAAGGCAGAGATCGCTTCGGGACGGGTGGGCCTTGAGCCCTTCGCGGAGGCGATGATCCAGCCCTCGAGCATGGACGTTCGCCTCGACCGCTGGTTCCGGGTCTTCGAGAACCACCGCTACCCGCACATCGACCCGAGCATCGAGCAGGCCGACCTCACCCGGCTGATCGAGCCGGAAGGCGACGAGCCGTTCATCCTGCATCCGGGGGAGTTCGTCCTCGGTTCCACCTTCGAGGTCGTCACGCTGCCCGACGACATCGCAGGCCGGCTTGAGGGCAAGTCGTCGCTCGGCCGTCTCGGACTGCTCACCCACTCAACGGCAGGGTTCATCGACCCGGGCTTCTCCGGCCACGTGACACTCGAACTCTCCAACGTCGCGAATCTGCCGATCATGCTGTACCCGGGGATGAAGATCGGGCAGCTGTGCCTGTTCCGGCTGTCGAGCCCGGCCGAGCATCCGTACGGGTCGGAGAAGTACGGCTCGCGCTACCAGGGCCAACGCGGCCCCACCCCGAGCCGCTCGTTCGCGAACTTCCACCGAACCCAGATCTGATCCCGCGTGGGAATGCCGCCGGAGACTGAACTCGAGATCTTCAGCTACGAGGACTTCGGCGTCGGTGTTCGCTGGCTGGCTGAGCAGCTCGTCGACCGCAACTGGATCCCGGACGCGATCCTCGGCGTTGTTCGCGGCGGACTGTTCGTATCGACCGCGATCGCCTATGCGCTCGACATCAAGGATGTTCGCCACGTGAACGTCGAGTTCTACACCGACGCCGGCGAGACCCTGCCCGAGCCTGTTCTGATCGGTCAGGCGCCGCATCTCGCCGACCTCGGCGGCAAGCGGGTGCTCGTGGCCGACGATGTCGCGGACACTGGCGCGACTCTGCAGTTCGTGCGAGCGATGCTGCCGGACGACGCGATCGTCCACGTCGCGGTGCTTTACGAGAAGCCGCACACCACATACGCACCCGATCTCGCCTGGCGGTCGACCGACAAGTGGATCCGTTTCCCGTGGATCCAGGTGCCGCCGGTGCGTATTCAGGCGGCGGGTCGGTCTTCCGTATAGCCGGGCTGCCGAACCCTCGGTGATAATGGCCCGATGGGAGAGATCCGGCTGGTCGAGGTGACCGAACGGGCCCTCGACGCGCAGGCGATCGAGCGGCTCGTTGCCGACACGCGGGCCGGTGCCGTGGTCTCCTTCAGCGGCAATGTCCGCGATCACGATCACGGTCGAGAGGTGCTGTCTCTCTCCTATGAGGGACATCCGTCGGCTGCGTCGGTCCTGGCCGAGGTGGCGAAGGAGATCGACTCCCGGTTCGACCTGGTCAGCCTCGCCGTTGCACATCGTGTCGGAGCACTCGCCGTCGGCGACGCCGCGCTCATCGTTGCCGTGGCGTCAGCGCATCGTGACGAGGCCTTTCGGGCGTGCGCCGCGTTGGTCGATCTGACGAAGGAGCGGCTGCCGGTGTGGAAGCACCAGGTGTTCGCCGACGGCACCGACGAGTGGGTGAACTGCGCATGAGCGGCATGCTCGTCGACACGTTCGGCCGTGTGCACCGCGACCTCCGAGTGTCCGTCACCGACCGGTGCAACCTGCGCTGCACGTACTGCATGCCACCGGACTTCGCCGACTGGATTCCCGGTGATCATCTGCTCAGCATCGACGAACTGATGACCGTGATCTCTGTGGCTGTGGATGAGGGCATCGACAGCATCCGGCTGACCGGTGGAGAGCCGCTCGTGCGGCCGGACATCGTGGAGATCGTCAGCCGTATCAACGCAATGCCGAAGGCGCCCCGGATCACGTTGACGACGAATGCTCTGCGCCTGCAGGAGTTGGCGCGGCCGTTGGCTGATGCCGGACTCGAGCGGGTGAACATCAGTCTCGACACGCTTGATCCCGAGCGCTTCGCGCGGTTGACCTTCCGCGACCGGTACAGCGATGTCATTGCTGGTGTTGAAGCAGCCCTTGCTGCCGGCCTGCACCCGGTGAAGGTCAACACCGTGCTGATGAGGGGGATCAACGATGACGAAGCCGTACCCATGCTTCGTCATGCGATCGAGCACGGCTGGCACCTGCGGTTCATTGAGCAGATGCCCCTGGATCCGCACGGCTCGTGGGACCGGTCGCAGATGGTCGTGGCAGCCGAGATCCATGAACTGCTTGCCGCGGAGTTCGCGTTGACGCCGATCCCCGGTCGGGGCTCGGCACCGGCCGAGGAGTTCCTTGTCAACGCCGGCCCCGCCACCGTCGGCATCATCGCCAGTGTCAGCAAGCCCTTTTGCGCGGCGTGCGACCGGCTGCGTCTCACGGCAGACGGCCAGATTCGCAACTGCCTGTTCGCCACGGAGGAGACCGACGTGCGGGCAACTCTTCGCGACCCCAGCATCGACGAGGCCACCCGACGTCAGCGCATCGCTGCGCTCTTCGCCGCATCGACATCTGCGAAGCTTGCCGGCCACGGCATTGGAGATCCGTCGTTCGTCCAGCCAGATCGTCCGATGAGCGCGATCGGCGGCTAGGACATGAGCGTCTATCTCGTTGCTGGTCCGCCAGCCGTCGGCAAGAGCACAGTGGCGCGCCTCCTGGCGGCATCGCGATCGCGTTCGGTTCTCATCGACGTCGACCACATCCGTGATGGGATGGTCGTCAACGGGGCCGTACTGCCATCGGAGGCAGAGTGGTCCGCGGACCTCGTCGAACAGCTCGTGGCGGCACGCGGATCGGCATGCGCCATCGCGAACGCCTATGCGGCGATCGGCTTCGACGTCGTCATCGACGACTTCTACGATCCGCAGAGCCGGCTCTCCGAGTACGACGGGCTGGCCGGACTCGATCCTCGTCGCGTGCTCCTGCTGCCGGATCGCGACGTGGCGGTCTCACGCAGCAATGATCGAAGCCCGGAGGCCGCGGAGTTCATCGCGGCGGGTATCGCTGAGGTCTACGAACTCATGCCGACCGAAGCGGAACTGGCCACTGCCGGATGGCTCGTCATGGACACATCGCGCGAGACGCCACAGCAGACATGTGATCGGATCCTCGACCGTTGATCCTCGGTCAGCCGCCGGCGAACGGGGGCAGCACGTCGACGCGACTCCCCGATGGCACGTCGGTCTCGCCCTGTGCTGAGACCCCGTCGACCAAGTAGCTGCATTGCGGCCGCACCGTCGCGAAGTTGGGGAACTCGACCGCGAGCCGGTCCAAGATCGTCGAGAGACGGCCAGCTGCGGCAGGAACCACGGTCATCCCTACCGCCGCGCGGGCTGCCGCGAACAGGTGAATCTCGACGTTGGACATGTGGTGAGCCTAGGACGGCGAGCGGAATAGGGTTCCCATATGAGTGCCGACCATCCCCTGACCCACCTCAACGAGCAGGGTGCGGCGCGGATGGTCGACGTCACCGGGAAGGACGTGACCGTGAGGTCGGCGACCGCCCGCTGCCGGGTGACGGTCTCCGATGAGGTGGCCAGACTGCTGCAGTCCGGGGACATGCCGAAGGGCGATGCGCTGGCAGTTGCGCGGATCGCAGCAATCCAGGCGACGAAGCGGACTCCGGACCTGATCCCGCTGTGCCATCCGATCGCTGTGCACGGGGTCGATGTGGATGTGACCGTTGTCGACGCCTCGGACGGCTGGATCGTCGAGATTCTCGCGACGGTTCGTACTGCGGACCGCACGGGCGTCGAGATGGAGGCCCTGACCGCAGCTGCCGTTGGCGGGCTCACCGTCATCGACATGGTCAAGGGGAGAGATCGGTCGGCCGCAATCGCCGAGGTGGTGCTTCTCGAGAAGGTCGGCGGGCGCTCGGGTCACTGGGTACGCGAGTCGTGACCCGCACCGCGCGGGTGATCACCGCATCGACCCGTGCGGCAGCCGGCAC
>JAPLBU010000127.1:0-13437 GCA_026392575.1 Actinomycetota bacterium
AACCAGTCGGGTGAGGAGGTCACCGCGGCCGAAAGCGGCAAGTCCCGTCGGGGCCAACCGCTCCAGATTCGTGTAGACGGTCACCCGCAGGCTCGTGAGCCCGCGGAACGCGGCATCGTGACCGACGAGCCGCTCCCCGTAGCGGAAGATCGCCCGGCTCAGAGCCAGGAAGCGAACCATCACGGCCGCGACTGTCAGCGTCAGTACCGGCGGCATCTCCGCTGCCGTCGAGATGAGCCAGCCGGAAGTGCCCAGCAGCGCGACCGCACTGAGTGACGCGAAAGCACCAAGCAGCGCGGCAAGTGCAAGAAGTCGACGCTGCGCCGACATGGCCTGCCACAGCGAGCGAACGGGGCTCACCATCCGACGCTCCGGATCGTCTCGGCGGCGGCCGGGGCGCCTAGATCGACGACCGCTGCCTCGGACAGTTCACGCGGACGGTCGATGCGAACGACCTGGTCAGCGATCTCGATGAGTGCGGGCCGATGCGCGACGACGATCACGGTGGCGCCTGCTTGGGCGAGTCGTCGGATGGCAGCAACCACGGCTGCCTCGGTGGATGGGTCGAGGGCTGCAGTCGGCTCATCAAGAAGCACGACGTCGGCCGGTGTGTGCAGGGCGCGAGCGAGCGAGAGTCGCTGCAACTGACCGATGGACAGGCCGGATCCGTCGGCCCGAAGCCGCGTCCCGATACCGTCCGGCATCGCCCGGACCTCGTCAGCGATCCCGGCATCCTCCAGTGCCCGCCAGATGTCCGACTCCGGCAGTGACCCGTCCCGCAAGGCGACAGCGTCGGCGATCGTCGGGCTGTCCGGCAGTTCGGCGCCGGCAAGGTGCGCACGCTGCGGCAACCAGGCGATCCGTCGACGCCACTCCGCTAGGTCGACAGAATCGAGATCGACACCGCGACCGTTGACCTCGAGCACCACCTTCCCCGCGGACGGCGATGCGAAACCGAGCAGCGCACTGAGCAACGTTGACTTGCCACCGCCGGAACCGCCCACGATCGCCGTCACCGTGCCCGGCTCCGCGGTGAACGTCGCCGTGTCGAGAGCGGGCTCAGGCCGCTGCGGATAGCTCACCCGTAGATCGGTCACGACGATTCGGACTCGTCCGTCCGGCAGCACGTCGGTGCCGCCGATAGGAACCGGGATCTCGAGGATGGTGAAGAGCCGGTCGGCCGCTCCCAGTCCCTCAGCGGCCGCATGGAAGTGCTGCCCGACGAGCCGCAGGGGCAGGTACGCCTCTGGGGCGAGCAGCAGGACGAAGAGGGCCACCGGATAGGTGATCTGCCCCTCCGCGAGGCGCAGACCGACGGATACGGCCACCAACGCGACGGAAAGGGTGGCCAGCAGCTCGAGAGCCAGGGACGACAGGAACGAGACGCGCAGCACGCCCATCGTCGTGCTGCGGTAACGATCGCCGATCGCACGGATGGCTGCGACCTGCGACTTGGCACGACCGAAGATCTTCAGCGTCGGCAGCCCCGACACCAGATCGAGGAAGTGGCCGGACAACAGCGCGAGCGTGCTCCACTGGCGATCCACCTGCGACTTCGTGTACGTGCCGATCAAGACCATGAACACGGGAATGAGCGGCAGCGTCACGGCGATGATCAGCGTCGACAGCAGGTCCTGGCCGAGCACCGTCAGGAGCACCGCTACCGGCACGATCACCGCAAGCACCAGTTGTGGCAGGTAGCGCGCGTAGTAGCCGTCGAGCGCATCGATGCCGCGCGTGATCAGCGCAGCGGTCTCACCCGGGCTGTGCGCCCCAGGGCCAGCGGGACCCAGGGCGAGCACATGCGTCAGCGTCGCCTCGCGAAGTTGCTGCTTGGCCCGCGCCGAAGCCCGCACCGCCGCCACCTCAGCCAGCCAGGCGATCACGGCCCGGGTCGCGAAGATCGCCGCCACGGCGACTACCGCGTCGCGCACGTCGTCCCACCCGGCACCCTCCGAGGTCACCGAGACGATGACGTCGGAGAGCAGGCGCGCCTGCGCGATCACGAGGACGGCCGTGATGACGCCGAGCGCAATCGCGAGACCGATGAAACCGCGCGTGCTGCGCGCGTAGCGCATCAGGCGTGGGTCGAGGGGCTTCATGGTGGGGTCATCCTGACATGGCGACGGGGCCGCCCCCACTGGGGCGACCCCGTCTAATCCGGTCGATCAACTAGCCCGCAGCGTTAGCGAACCGGTCGTCCGCACGCCCACTCGCGGGCTGCGGCGGGATCATCGACGTACTGATGCGCTTGCGGAACACCCAGTACGTCCAGCCCTGGTAGACCAGGACAATCGGCGTCATGATCACCGCGACGATGGTCATCACCGTCAGCGTGTACGACTGGCTGGATGCGTTCGTGACCGTGAGGTCGTAGATCCCGCCCTCGCCGATCGTGCTGACCATGACCCGCGGGAACAGGCCCACGAACAGTGTCGTGACCGCCAACAGGATGGTCGCGGAACTGAAGATGAAGGCCCACCCATCGCGGCCCTTCAGCGTCATACCCAGAGCCGCCAGCCAGCACACGGCCGCGATGAGCGCGAGCGGCAGCGTGAACATGACCCGGTTGGAGAAGGCCTGGTACCAGAGCAGCGTCGCAACAGCGATGACCGCGGCGACAAGCCCGATCCGCAGCGCGGCCTTGCGAGACGCTTCGCGAACCTCACCCGAGGTCTTGAGGGCCAGGAAGATCGCACCATGTGCCATGAACACCGTGAGGGTCATGAGGCCCATCAGCAGCGAGAACGGGTTGAGCAGCGTGAACAGGTTGCCAGTGAAGTTCAGGCTTCCGGCGAGATCCGGCTGCGAGCCCACGAGCGGCTCGATCGGCGAGCCACCGACGACGTTGCCGAAGGCGACGCCGAACAGCAGCGCCGGCAGCGCCGAGCCCACCACGATCGCCCAGTCCCAGCGCTTCCGCCAGGTGGCTGAGTCGCGCTTGCCGCGGTACTCGAATGCCACGCCGCGCATGATGAGGCCCACGAGCACGAGGAGCAGCGCCAGGTAGAAGCCGCTGAACATCGTCGCGTACCAAAGGGGGAAGGCAGCGAACGTTGCACCACCCGCTGTCAGCAGCCAGACCTCGTTGCCATCCCACACGGTTGCGATCGAGTTGATCATCACTCGGCGGCTGAGCTCGTCCTTGCCGATCACGGGCAGCAGCATCCCGACACCGAGGTCGAAGCCGTCGAGAACGAAGTACCCGATCCAGAGCACCGCGATGAGTGCGAACCAGACGGTTGTCAGTTCCATGATGTGTCCTTCTTCTCGTTCTCGAACGACCTAGTAGGCGAAGTAGAGCTGCTTGTCGGCATCCTTCTGCGCGTCCCCGTAGGGATCCTCGTTGACCACCTCGGGAGCGCCGGCCTTGATGTACTTCAGCAGCAGGGCAACCTCGATGACGGCCAGGATCGCGTACAGCAGGGTGAACACGATCAGCGAGATCCACACCTCCGCCACCGTGAGAAGCGGCGAGCCACCTTGCGCGGTGATCTGCTGTCCGAAGACGACCCACGGCTGACGGCCCATCTCGGTGAAGATCCAGCCCGCGGAGATCCCGAACAGCGGGAACAGCACGATCACGGAGTTGAACACGGCGAACAGCCGGCTCTTGGGAGTGCGTCCGCCGCGGAACAGCCAGAGCACCAGGAGGGCGTACAGGGCGGCGATCATCCCGAGGCCGATCATCAGGCGGAAGCCCCAGTAGGTGACGGGGACGTAGGGCACGAAGTTCATGTCCGGGCCGTACTGCGGGTACTCGCTGAGGTACTGGGCCTGCAGGTCGTTGATGCCCTGCACCTCACCGGATGTACTGCCGGTGGCCAGCCACGAGAGCATTCCGGGAATCTCCATGATCGTGGTGGCGGAGTCTCCGGAGAGATCGCCGACACTGAGGAGGCTCAACGGCGCGTTCGTCGTCGTGGTGTAGAGCGCCTCGGCCGCGGCAACCTTCATCGGCTGCTGGGCGACCATGACCTTCATGTCCATGTCGCCGCTGACCGAGACGAGAACCGCCGAGACCAGGATGACCCAGGCGCCGAGCTTGGCGGCCGGACGGAAGACATCGACCTGACGGTTCTTCATGATCATCCAGGCACTCACCGCGGCGACACCGGCACCGGAGACCAGGAAGGACGAGGCCAGGGTGTGGAAGAACGCGATGTAGGCGGTGTTCTGGAAGAGCACGGCGAAGATGTCGTTGAGCACAGCGCGACCGGTCTCGGGGTCGATCTCGAAGCCGACCGGGTGCTGCATGAAGGCGTTGGCCGCGAGGATGAAGTACGCGGAGAGGGCGGTGCCGGCCGCCGCGAGCCAGATGGTCGCAAGGTGGAGCTTCTTCGGGAGGCGATCCCAGCCGAAGATCCACAGGCCGAGGAAGGTCGACTCCAGGAAGAAGGCGAGCAGGCCCTCCATCGCGAGTGGGGCGCCGAAGACGTCGCCCACGAAGCGGGAGTACTCGGACCAGTTCATCCCGAACTGGAACTCCTGCACGATGCCGGTCACGACACCCATCGCGAAGTTGATCAGGAAGAGCTTCCCGAAGAACTTCGTCAGCTGCAGGTACTTGACCTTGCCGGTACGGAACCACGCGGTCTGGAATCCGGCCACCAGCCACACCGTTCCGAGTGTGAGCGGGACGAACAAGAAGTGGTAGACGGTGGTGATACCGAACTGCCACTGGGAGAGTTGAAGCGCACCCATGGTCGCTGTCCTTCTTCCTCGGTTGCCGTGAGGCAGACATCTGATGCGGGGGCCTAGGCCTTCGCTTGCTGCTCGCCATTCTTCTGGACCGCAGGGTCGCTAACCGTGGCGTGAGTCCGTTTGTAACGGGACCTTGGTCCCGACTTTCCACCGATTCGTCCGACTGGCGCGATGGCGGTCCACCGCCCCAACACAGGTGATGACACAGTGGGCGCCGTGACACAGGTCGGTACTCGAAGGGCGACGCGCTCCTCGGGGCTCGCCATCTGGGGCCCGCTCGTGGCGCTGTGGCTCATCTGGGGCTCGACCTACCTGAACATCGCCATCGTCGGCACTTCGATGCCCCCGATGCTGGCAAACGGCTTCCGCTTCGTCGTCGCCGCGCTGGTGCTCGGCGGCGTCCTCGTGGTCGCCCGCGGCCCTCGATTCCTGGCCATCACCCTCGAGCAGCTTCGCTCCGTCGCGATCATGGGCGTGGCCCTGCTGGGTGTCGGCATCGGCACCGTCTCGATGGCCGAGCGCTACGTGCCCAGCGGGGTGACGGCCCTGCTCATCGCCGTGATGCCCCTGTGGGTCATCCTCCTGCGGATGCGCGCCGGCGACCGGCCAGCGCGGCTGACGCTCATTGGCGTGGCCGTCGGCATGATCGGGCTGGTTCTGATGCTCGTCCCTGGCGGAACCCGACCCGTCTCCGGTGGCGACGGCGACGTCGTCGTCTGGTCGATCGCCCTGATGCTCTCGAGCTTCTGCTGGGCCTTCTTCTCCTTCCGCTCTACCCGCTACGTCTTCCCGAGGAACACGCTGGTGACCACCACCTACGAGATGCTCTTCGCCGGAGCAGCACTTCTTGGAGTGGGCGCCCTGCGCGGCGAGCGGCTCCACCTCGAGCAGGTATCCACCGCCTCGTGGTGGGCCTTGGCGTACCTCATCGTCGCATCCATCGCGGGGTACACCGCCTACACGTGGCTCCTCGCACACGCGCCACTGTCACTCACCGCCACGTACGCGTACGTCAACCCCGTTGTCGCCGTGCTGCTGGGCTTCCTGATCATCGGTGAGGTGATCACGTCCGATGTGATCGTCGGACTGACAGTGGTGGTCGGAGGGGTGGCGCTCGTCGTCACCGGCGAACGGCGCTGAACGTCGTCCTGAAGCGGGCCGTCAGCCGTGCTGCTGCAGGAACCCCGCCGCCACCGCAATAACACGATCATTCGCCTCGGTCTCAGCGATCGTGATGCGGACTCCCTCGCCGGCGAACGGGCGCACGGTGATGCCGGCCATCTCGCACGCAGCCGTGAACGCCAGGGACTCCTGATTGAGGCGCAACCAGACGAAGTTCGCCTCTGTGCGGTGCACCGGCCAGCCCTGATCACGCAGTGCGGCCCACACGCGTTGGCGCTCGTCGACAAGCGCCCGCACCCGCTCAAGCAGTTCGGCCTCCGCCTCGAGAGAGGCGATGGCTGCCTCCTCGGCGATGGTCGAGACTCCGAACGGCGTCGCCGTCTTGCGCAGAGCCTCAGCAACGGTCTCATGCGCGACAGCGAATCCGATACGCAGCGCAGCCAGCCCGTAGGCCTTCGAGAATGTGCGCAGCACCACCAGATTCGGGTAGCCGCGGAACAACTGCATTCCGTCGGGCATGTCCTCGCCGACCATGAACTCGCGGTACGCCTCGTCGAGCACCACGATGACATCCGGTGGAACCCGGTCGAGGAAGCCGATCAGTTCCGTCGTCGTGACAACCTGTCCGGTCGGATTGTTCGGATTGCAGACGAAGATGACGCGGGTGCGATCGGTGATGGCCGCAAGCATCGCCTCAAGGTCATGACGCTCGTCCGGCAGCAGTGGCACCTGCACGCTCGTGGCACCGGAGATCTGCGTCCAGATCGGATATGCCTCGAAGCTGCGCCAGGCGTACAGCACTTCATCGCCCGGGCCCGCTGCCGCCGCGATTATCTGTCCGCACACAGCCACGCTCCCCGTTCCGAGGGCGATGGACTCCTCAGGAACGTCGAACCGGGCGGCGATCGCCGACACCAGTCGCCGGGAGAACGGGTCGGGGTAGCGGTGGGTGTCCTGGGCAGCCCGGTTGATGGCAGCCAGAACACTCGGGAGCGGAGGATATGGGTTCTCGTTGCTGGAGATCTTGTACGAGACCAGGTCGTCACGCTCGGCCGGACGCTGGCCGGCCTTGTAGGCGGGCAGGCTCCCGATATCGGGACGAAGGCGAGGGAGCGTCACGAAGCGGAGCCTACGTGGCCACACCTGCGACTAACCTTTCGGCCGTGACCCTTCGGATGCGGACCCTCGTCGCGTCCGGTGCTGCGCTCGTGGTCATCGTCCTGCTGGGTCTGATCCTGCTCGTGCAGTACACCGTTTCCGCTTCGGCCAACAACGCGATCCAGGAGAAGCTATCGCCCCTCCTTGACACTGCCGCGTCCCTCACGCTGACTCAGGCCAACGCCGCGGGGGCGCTGTCCGACTACACCATGCTGGAGCGGGCCGATTCGCTGGACGAGTACCGCCAGACGATCGGCAGTGCCACAACGCTGCTCGATGAGCTCGACAAGAGCCTGGGCGAGGGCGACAGCGGGCTGCAGGAACTCGTCGACGCGGCTCGTGCGACCCAACGGGCGTGGGTGAAGACCGACCCAGACCCCGTCATCGCGCTCATGGAGGCAGGGAAGCGGACGCGGGCGATGCGCCAGACCAATACCCCTGAGGCATGGGCCGCCTACGGTGCCATGACCACGGCGTCGACCACCCTCCACCAGTCGATCAACGACGTGCGCGACGAGGCCGTGCAGGGAGCAGCGGTGTTCACGCGGCTCCTCGGGATCACGCTCCTGATCGGCGGCCTGCTCGTCCTCGGCGGCCTGGCGGCCTTCTTCGCGGGACTGCAGGCATGGGTGCTCGTGCCGCTGCGCGCCCTGAGCGACGACCTTCGGCGAGCCACCCTCGAGACCGGACACACGACTCCCATCCGACCTGTCGGTCCGCCCGAGCTGCGAGAGGTCGGCATCGACGCGGAGCTCCTGCGTCGCGGACTCGTGCATGAGATCGACGAAGCGAAGGCCGCACGCGAGGGCCTTGTGCAGGACGCACCCCTCGTCGCCGCAATGCAGGCCGAGCTGATCAGCACGCCGCTTGACCCGATCGCCGGACTGATCCTCGCCGGCTCGAGCCAGTCTGCCGAGGGGGTCGTGGCGGGTGACTGGTGGGACGCCGTGCCACGGCCCGACGGCGCTACGGCCATCGTTGTCGCCGATGTGTCCGGCCATGGACCTGAGGCGAGTGTCACGGCCGTCCGCATCCGGGCGATCATGCGTGCAGGCCTCGAGGCCGGGATCGACCCCGCTGCCGTCATGGCGATGGCGGCGAGCGGCGTCGCCACCGATGAGCACTTCGTGACGGGGATCGTCATCCTCATCGATCCGTCACGCGACGAGATCACCTGGTGCAACGCGGGCCACCATCCCGCGATCCTCGTCACGCACGACAAGGAGGCGTCCATCTGCGAGGCGACGGGTCCGCTGATCTCCTCACTCGGCGGTGAGTGGGATGTGAAGACTCGGACGTTCGCTCCGGGTGACGTCGTCGTCGCCTTCACCGACGGACTTGTCGAGTCGCGCAACGCCGACGGGGACGAGCTCGAGTCCACCAAGGTTTCCCAGTTCATCCGCGGAATGGATGGGCCGGTGCGCGAGAACCCAGACGAGCTGATCGCCCGGCTGCTCGCCCAGGTGCGCCATCGCGCAGCGGACTGGCGGCGTGACGATGTGACGATCGTGGCGGCGTCCCGGACCCGCTGACGAGCATGGCACCATGGGCCCATGCGCCGAATGACCTCTGCCCTTGTCAGCCTGTCCGTAATCGGCGCCCTCGCCGCCTCGGTCCTCATGGCCCCTGGGGCGCAGGCAGCTCCGGCGCCCCTCGCGAATCTCAAGGGAACCGTCGTCCAGCCGACCCTGTTCGGCATGCACGTCTTCAACCTGCAGAACGGCGTCTTCCCGACGATCCCGGTCGTCTCCGTCCGACTATGGGACACTGAAACCACGTGGTCGTCCGTCGAGACGGCGCAGGACCAGTTCAACTGGGCCAAGCTCAGCGGGGCAGTCGATACGGCCGAGAAGAACGGCGTCCGCGACATCCTGATGGTGCTGGCCGGCACCCCCTCATGGGCGACGGACGATCCCGCCGCTGGCGGTACGGCCGGAGTGCTCCCCGGTGCGGCCGGCATGCCGAAGAACCTGGCCGACTGGGACGACTGGGTCCGTCAGGTCGTCACGAAGTACAAGGGCCGCATCACCGCCTACCAGCCGTGGAACGAGGCCAACCTCACTACCTTCTCGACCGGCACCCCCAAGGAGATGGCCGATCTCACGAAGCGGGCCTACGACATCATCAAGAGCGTCGACCCGGCCGCGACCGTTGTCGCACCCAGCACCGGTACGCGCCTCGGCGGTCCGTTCAACAAGTTCTACCCTGCGTATCTGGCCGAGTTGAAGGCCCGCGGCTGGCCCGTCGACGTGTTCGCCGCTCACACCTACCCCTCGAGCCTCGGCACCCCCACCGACCGCGCAGCCCTCGCCCGGGTGTGGCTGGCGGCGCTGCAGGCCGCGGGTGCGCCCGCGAAGCCGCTGTGGGACACCGAGAACAACTTCGGCCTCGCTGGCCCCGGGCCGACGAACCCGGATCAGGACATCGAGGGCACCAAGGCGGCGGACTGGGCCGCCCGCACCTACCTCGACGCCCTGCGCCTGGGCATCAGCCGCGTCTACTGGTACTCGTGGGGCCCGAACCTGGACCTCGTCGGCATCCAGATGAACACCGGCAGCCCCGCCGCGGTATCGCTCAAGACGCTGCAGGAATGGATCGTCGGGGCAACGTACGACGGCTGCGTCGGCTCCGCCAAGGTGAGCTGCACGTTCACCAAGGCCGGAGTCCGGACGAAGATCTTCTGGGCCGAGTCGGGCACCCAGCGGTTCAAGACCCGCGGCTTCACCAAGGTCTGCTCCCTCGATGGCACCTGCAAGCCGATCACCGGCAAGAAGCTCCGGGTGTCCAGCCCCGTCCAACTCCGCAACTAGCCCCCTCCCCCGTTCGTTGAGTGCGCAGGCGTCGCCCCTTTTCTCGGTGGCTGACGGCGACAACTGCGCGCTCAACGAGAGGTGGCCAACGCACGCCGGACCAATGCACACGTCGCCTCGGGGCGCCGAAGGTCGTCCGCCGTCAAGACGATTACGCGCCAGCCGGCCGCCTGCAGCTGATTGAGACGCTCCGCATCGCGCCTGCGCTGCTTCTCATCCAGGTGTCCTGCCCCGTCGTACTCGACGATCACCTTCTCCGCCAGCCAGGCCATGTCCACCCGAGCGATCCAGCGGCCATTCACGAAGACATCGAAGTTGCATCGGGGAGCCCGTATGCGTCCCGCGAGCAGCATCATTCGGGTCCGCGACTCGCCTGGCGACTCCGCTCGAGGGTCGAGGAGTGGGAGGGCGCGTCTGATGTTGACGATGCCCCGCCGTCGATAGCCCCACTGCAGCAGATGCGCGAGTTCGCCGACGGGGCAAAGTTCGCGATGCAGTATTGCGTCGCCCATCGCCACCAAGTCGACGAACGGGACCAGCGACGCACAGTCCATCCATGTCCTCGCCGGAGTGGTGACCCGGACATCGTCGATCGTCGTGACATGGAAGGCCGGCAGGGAGAGTCGCCTACCCTGCACATCGACGCGACGCGGCTCGGCGGCTCCCCGAGCCACAGCCACGGAAGCCTGTGCCGACGGCTGCTTCATCCACGGCGGGAGCGGCAACCCCCACAGCCGCGCAGCCGTGACGTCACACAGAACGGCCCCCTCGACACAGCCCGCTAGAGCGGCGTGAGCCAGGAGCACGCCATTACCCGCAGCGTCGGCCGGAACGCGCACCCCGCGAGATGTCGCTCGAAACCGAGTTCCGCGGACTTCCTTCGCTGACAGCCCGGGGGCACCGGAGGCGTCAACCGTGATGATCTCGGTGACTCGATCGTGATCCATGCCTCAAACCGTCAGGCAGGCATGCCGCACTCACCACGGAGAGGCCCCCGCCTGTGGATACCCGCCAACCCACACGGCCCGCTGTGCATTCGTTGAGTGCGCAGGCGTCGCCCCAGAAGCGGGCGCGAGAGGGCGACAAGTGCGCACTCAACGAAGGGGGGCTAGGCGCGCTCTTCGGCTATCGAGTTGCCGCCGTCGACGACGATGCACTGCCCGGTGACGTACGCCGCCCCCGGTGTGCACAGCCACGCGATCGCACTGGCCACCTCCTGCGGGGTCGCGCTGCGACCCAGTGGCGTGCGCAAGCCTTGGTTGTACTCGTGCGGCGTCTGCGAGCCGGTTGCGATCCAGCCCGGCGCAACCGAGTTCGCGGTGATCCCGGCGGCGGCGAAGTCGATCGCCATCGCGCGTGTCAGACCGTCCATGCCCGCCTTCGCGGCCGCATAAGCCGGCTCATCGCGTGTCGCCATGACCGGCCCCGTCACGCTCGAGACATTGACGACCCGTCCCCACTTATGCGTAAGGAGGTGGGGCATCGCCGCACGGCAGACGAGGAACGCAGAGTCGAGGTTGCGTGAGATGCCTGCGCGCCATGTCGCGAGGTCCATGCTGAGCAGACTGCCCGACTCGGTGCCCGACCCGACGCTCACCATCCCAGCGTTGTTCACCACGATCGCCAGCGAGCCATGCGCCGCCACGACCTCGGCTACCAGCCGAGCCGTCTGATCCTCCTGCGTGAGATCCGCAATGTGCCCGGAGGCCGAGATGCCCGCGGCCGAAAGCTCCGCCACGCGGTCGTCGATACGACCGGTCGTCGATGCGACCGCCACCGTGGCCCCGAGCTCACCCAGGAGTCGGGCCGCCGCGAACCCGATGCCATCCGGAGCACCCGCGCCCGTGACCAGGGCCACGCACCCCACGAGTGAGAACGATGCGGGGATCACGGCGCCATCAGCGCGGCGACGGCCTCGTGGAACAGCCGCGTGTGCAGATCGACATCGACAGCCGTGGTGTCCGGGCACATCAGCGCCATGTTGTGGAACGGCGTCATCAGCACTCCGCGGTTCGACATGAACAGGTGCAGGTACTCCTCGATCTCGTCGTCATGAGCAGCCGCCGACTCCGTGCCCGTGCGCGGTGCGGGAGACATGAAGCGGTACTCCGTGCGCGCGCCCAGCTGCACGATCGACCACGGCACGTCGAACTCGCTGAGCGCCTGCCCCACGCCCTCGGTGAATCGCGTCGCCAACGACACCATGTGCGCGAAGGCAGCATCCGTCAGCACCTGGCCCAGGGTGGCCCGCATGGCCGCCGTGCTGAGGACGTTCCCCGCCAGAGTGCCGCCCACACCACCGACATCAACCAGGTCCGCGGCCTCGTCTGCCTGGATCCGAGCGGCAATCTCCTCCGTGATGCCATAGGCACCGCAAGGGATGCCGCCGCCGATGCTCTTCCCGATGACGAAGATGTCCGGGTGCAGGTCCCACAGTGCCGTGCATCCACCCGGACCAGCCGAGATCGTATGCGTCTCATCAATGAGCAGCAGCGTCCCGTACTCAGTGCACAGTGCCCGCACGGCCTCGAGGAAGCCCGGCTCCGGCAGCACGATTCCGATGTTCGTGAGCGCAGGCTCCATCACGAGCACCGCGACATCCCCATGTGCGAGTCCGGCCTCGACCGAGGCGAGGTCATTGAACTCCGCGGCCCGCGTCGTCTCACTGACGTGCACTGGGGGCCCGACATTGCCGCCCCGAGGTTCCGTCTGCCCATCCGCCCCCATGACGACGAACGTCTCATCGACGGAGCCGTGGTAGCAGTAGGAGAAGGCCATCACCTTCGACCTCCCGGTGACCATGCGCGCCAGGCGCAGCGCCCAGCGGTTGGCATCCGTCGCGGTCAGGCTGAACGACCACAGTGGCATGCCGAAACGCCGCGTGAGCTCGGCCGCGACCCACTCGGCATCGGCGCTCGGCATCATCGTCGTGATGCCGCCCAGGTCTCCGATGCGCTCCTGCACCGCAGCGATCGTCGCAGCCGGGGAGTGCCCCGCCATCGAGCCCGTGTCGCCGAGGGCGAAGTCGACGTACTCATTGCCATCGACGTCCGTGATCCGATTCCCGTGCGCCGTCGCGAGGTACAGCGGGTACCCGCCCGTCCACTTGTTCATCCACGTCATCGGGACGCGCCCCAGCAGGTGGTCCGCCGCGTCGAAGGCCGCACGCGAGGAGGCAGTGCGCGCCGCGTGCATCACCCGCTCGGCTTCGATCAAGCGCCCCAGACGAGTCCGATCGATGGCTGGCACAGGCTGCTCCCTCGGGTATGGCGAGCAATCCCTCGCGTGACCTCATCCAATCAATCACCGGGGTTCCCGTCCATGCAAGGGTGGGGTCTGTGTCCGAGTCATCCGTAGAGCCATCGCACGCCGATCCCGCCGAGATCCAGTGGAATGTGGGGTTCCTGACCCTCGATCCGCACCGACTGATCTACGCGACGATCATCCTGATGACGGCCTACGCCATCTTCGACGAGGGAACCGACCCCTTCCGGCCAGGAAGCCTGGCCGCGCTCTTCGGCATCGCCCTGGCACCGTTGTTCGCACTCGCCATGGCGCACGCCTTCTCCGATGCCCTGGACCTGCAGATTCGAAATGCGCGCCGGCTGACCGGTGCGGACCGCCGGCACCTGTTCGCGATGAA
>JAPLBU010000127.1:13448-34867 GCA_026392575.1 Actinomycetota bacterium
ATGTATGTGGCGATCCCGCCCATCGCGGCGACGGGGCTGCTGGCCCTCCTGGGCTGGAACGCGAATGCGATTGTCGGCATCGTGCAGGCGATGGGGCTCATCAGCCTGTTCTTCTGGGGGCTGTTCGCTGCCCGGACTGCCGGCCTAGGTCGCTGGCGTCAGGTCACCTTCGGGGTGAACTACCTCGTCATGGGCCTGATCGTCATCGGTGTGGAACTGGCACTCACGCACTGACCTGCCAGGTCGGCAGACCATCGCTGCCCGGGCGGTGCAGGATTCCCGCCGCCACCCCCCCGAGGAACGCCGCACCCAGGGCCCCCGGCTCCTGCAGTTCGACGACCTCGTGGGCGCCCAGTTGGCGCGCCTTCGCGTCGGCCACCATCGGGTTACGCGTCCACCCACCTGCCAGGACCGCCGACGAGTGGGGGCCGACCACGGAGGCCATCTGCTCAAGTGCCACGCCGGACATGGCCGTGAGGTCCTCGACCGCGCATCGCCACGTCAAGGCCGGGGTGATGCCATCAGTGATGCCGCCGAGTGTGAGCGCGTCGTTGCTCACGTCGACGAGTCGCGGCGCATCGTCGCCCCGCTCGACGGCCAACGCGGCGTGGCCCAGCGCCCGTCGCCCGTCTCGGTCCGTCGCACCGAGCATCGACGCGATCCGCTCAAGTGACAGGCCGGTCAGTCGGGCTCCGAGCAGGATTTGGTGATCGGGCAGAACCGACCAGTCGACATCAATGTCCTGGTCGGTCAGCCACTCGATCTGATCGACGGGCATGACTCCCGCGACCGTGCGGATCAGTGCCTCTGCTGTTCCCATCGAGTCGAAGAGTGCACCGTCCCTCGCGGCACCGGAGATGAATACGGCCGCCTGATGGTCCAACCCCGCAACAGTGAGCACGGCACCACGCAGGATGTCCGGGACCCGATCGCCGCCAGCGCTTCCAGCCGGATCACCCGCCCAGATCCGCTGGGGCGCAAGGAGATCACCGACGAGCTCCACGGCCACCGGCCAGGGCTCGCGTCGGCTGATGTCGAGCATCCCGGTGCGCGAGGCCAGCGATGCCTCACTCACCTCCTCGCCGCCCATCGCGCGGACGATCCATTCGGCGATGCACAGGTGTCGAACAGCCGCTGAGGCCGATGGGATGTTGCCCTTGAGCCACAGCACCTTCATCAGGGAAGGCTTGGAGTTCAGCCGCCGCCCGGTGGACCGCTGGAAGTCCCGGGATGAGACAACTGCGCGGACGGACGCTGCGTCCCCCCGAGGGTCGAACCACGCCAGCGCAGGCGCGCACGGCTCGCCCCGAGCATCGATCAAGGCGCCCGCCTCTGCGATCCCCGTGACTCCGATGGCCCGGACCGCCACCGGACCGCGCCCCGTGACCGCCGGATCGGATGCCGCCTCGGCACACACCGCGATGACGACGTCGGCTAGCTCATCCGGATCGGCATCAGCGAGAGGACCCGAGTGCCGCCATGGGGTTGCACGCGAGGCGAGGGAGAGGATCTCCCCCTGGGGCGTGACACACAGCGCCTTGACCGACGTCGTCCCCACGTCGACTCCGACGAGTACCTCGTGCGCCATGACCGGCCCTCCGCGCTAGTGTCGATCACACGCTATTGGTGTCTCCTCCCGGTTGCACCGCACCTGCACGAAAGGAACCCCATGTCCGACGTCGAGTACCGACTTCGCCGCCTGTTCAACCCGACTTCGGGCCGCTGTCTCGACATTGCCGTCGACCACGGCTTCTTCGGGGAGAAGGCATTCCTGCAGGGCATCGAGGACCTCCCGACGGCAGTCGACACGCTGATCGCAGCGCGTCCCGACGCGATCCAGCTGACCGTCGGTCAGGCCCGCCTCCTCCAGCGCAACGGCGGCCGTGAACGGCCCGCCCTCGTCCTGCGCACCGACGTTGCCAACGTCTACGGCTCCCCGCTGCCGGAGCACATGTTCGATCTCACGCTCCCGAACCCGGGCCTCGCCGGCGTGAAGCTCGATGCGGCGTGCGTCGTCGTCAATCTGTTCGACCTCCCGGGACGCCCCGAAGTGCGCGAGGCCTGCATCCGCGCAGTGCTGAACGCGAAGGTCGACTGCGAGAAGTACGGCATGCCGCTGATGGTGGAGCCGCTCGTGATGAAGCAGGGCTCAGGCGGCGGCTACGAGGTCAACGGCGACATCGAGAAGATCCTCCCGATCGTGCGTCAGGCAGTCGAGCTCGGTGCCGACGTCATCAAGGCCGATCCGTCCGATGACCCGAACCAATATCACGAGGTGATCCAGACGGCGACCGGGATTCCCGTCCTGGTCCGCGGCGGCGGTCGAGTGGCCGACGACGAGCTCTTCCGGCGGACCCAGGCCGTGCTCGAACAGGGCGCTGCCGGAATCGTTTACGGCCGCAACATCATCCAGCACGACAATCCCGGCGGAATGACGCGCGCGTTGATGGCCATGCTGCATGACGGCGCCGACGCGGAAGCCGCGGGGGCGATCCTCGCCGGCACATCATGACCCCGCGGCCGGTCCGGATCGGAGTCGTCGGCGGCGGGCTCATGGGCCGCGAGCTGGCGGTCGTCTGCGGACGGTGGCCGCAGCTTGTCGATCATCCCGCAGCACCCCGCGTCGTCGCCGTCGCAGACCCGAACCCGGCCGCTCGCGAGTGGTTCCGCGGTATCCCCACGGTCGAGACCTTCGCCGAGGACTGGCGCGAACTCGTCGGGCGCGAAGACATCGACGTCCTGTACCTCGCTGTGCCGCACAACCTGCACGAGGATCTCTACGTCGCCGTTGCGGCGGCCGGCATCGACTTCCTCGGCGAGAAGCCCTTCGGCATTGATCTCGCCGCAGCGGAGCGCATCGTCACGGCGGTCGACGCCAGTGACGCGTTCGTACGGGTGTCCAGCGAGATGCCGTTCTTCCCCGGCGCCCAGCGGGCCATCGCCTATGCCGCATCCGGCGCCCTGGGCGAGATCCTCGACGTCCGCTCCCAGTTCGCGCACTCCTCCGATATCGATCGGGGCAAGGGCATCAACTGGAAGCGGCGCGCGGAGACCTGCGGCGAGATCGGCGTGATGGGTGACCTCGGCATGCACGTCGCACACGTGCCGCTGCGCCTCGGGTACCAGCCCGAGACGGTCTACGCCATGCTCGACAACGTCGTGCTCGAACGTCCCGGTGCGGACGGGGCACTCGTGCCGTGCGACACCTGGGACAACGCCCTGCTCGCCTGCCGGGTGCCTTCGGGCCCGGGAGCGAACGACCGCCGATTCAGCATGCTGTGGGAAACACGGCGCATCGCCCCCGGACAGATGAACTCGTGGAGCTTCGAGGCCCTCGGCATGGACGGTGGCGTGCGCTTCAGTACCCGCACGCCCACGACCCTGCAGCGCTTCTCGCGCCGAGACGGCGAGCAGGTATGGGAGGAGGTCCAGCCCGGCAATGTCTCCGTCTGGCCGATGGTGTCGGGAGGCATCTTCGAGTTCGGGTTCGCCGACGCCCTCATGCAGATGTGGGCGTCATATCTCGCGGAGCGCGAGGGTGCACTCGGGGACCGCTTCGGAACTGCGACTCCGCACGAGGCCCTCGCGTCACACCGGGTGTTCGCTGCCGCGCTGCGCTCGAACCAGAGCGGCCGGGCAGAGCCGCTCTAGGCCTGCGGATCTGTCGAGAGCAGCGACATTGCCTGGACGACCGCACGAACGTGCGCGACTTCATGCGTGCGCAGCACGCTGGTACCGCCGAGCAGCGCCAGTACAGCGAAGAAGCCCTCTGCCGTACGGAATTGCTCTTCGAACAGGTCGAAGGCGTGCGGCAGCGCATTGCACATCGGCACGCCGAGGCTGCGCAGCCGGAATCCGTTGAGGAGAACGCCGGCCTGATGCCGAGCCCGCGTCAGCGGATCCGTGAGATTCCCGTAGAAGAAGCCCATGCCCGGGTCGATGATGAGGCGCTCGACGCCATGCGCGCGGGCAAGGTCGATGCGATGCCCGAAGTGCTCGAGCAGGCCCGGGATGGGATCCGCATCCAGGGTGACGTCGGTGACCTCGCGGACGTTGCCGGCGCCGGCGTAGCAGAGGACCACCGTGGCATCATGCTCGGCGGCCAGGTCGAGCATGCGCTCCTGATGCTCGATCCCCGTCATGTTCAGGACGCATGCGCCAGCGGTCAGTCCGGCCGCAACGACCGCCGGCTCGTACGTCTCGACGGAGACGGCGATGCCATCGGCAGCCAGTCGCTCGATCACCGGGACGATGGACGCGATCTGACCCGCTGCATCGATGCGCTCCGCCTTGGCCGTGCTCGACTCCGCGCCGACATCGATGATGTCGGCGCCCTCGGCCGCCATCACTCGGGCCTTGCGCACCGCCGAATCGACACTGACGGCGATGCTCTCCCGGTACGTCGAGTCCCGCGAGAGGTTGACGGTTCCCATCAGCACCGGGCGGGTGTCGACGTCGAATGAACGGTTGCCGATGAGCAGGGGTCCGACCGGGTGACCCAGATCGGCCCGATGGGCATCGGCCAGGGCGGCCAGCGAATCGAGGGACAGCATTCCGGCAGTCTACGGAGCGACGATCCCGTCGATGTGCAGCGCGAGTTCGAGATCGGCGGGGGTGATACCGCCGAGGTCGTGGCTGGCTAGCCGGAAGGTCACGGTGCACCAGCGGATGTCGATGTCCGGATGGTGGTCCATCAGCTCCGCGACATCAGCCACGGCAACAACCCAGGCGATCGCAACGGGAAAGGTGGCTGCCCGTGCGCTGCGAACGAGGACGTCTCCGTCTCGCGACCACTCGGGTTCACGGGCCAGAAAGGACTCGATCTCGTCCTCGCTCGAGAGGCGCGCTGATGCCATCCCCGCAGACTATCCGCGCACCACCCACCCAGCACCTAGCCTTGTGACATGGCCATGATGCGCTGCGACTTCTTCTCCGAGACCCTCGGCCTGTCCACCTCGATGACGGTCATCCTCCCGCAGGCGACGACGCGTCAGATCGGCATGACCGGAGGGGAGCGCGCCGGCACCCCCGTCCTTTACCTGCTGCATGGATTGAGCGATGACGACACGATCTGGGCTCGTCGTACGTCGATTGAGCGGTACGCGGCCCCGCTCGGTCTCGCCGTCGTCATGCCCCAAGTCCACCAGAGCTTCTACAGCGACGAGGTGCATGGCCTGCCCTTCTGGACCTTCCTCACGGAGGAACTGCCCACACTGGTGAGTCAGTTCTTCAACGTCTCGACTCGCCGCGAGGACACCTTTGTCGCGGGCCTTTCGATGGGTGGCTACGGCGCCATGAAGTGGGCGCTGCGCGAACCGTGGCGTTTCGGCGCTGCCGCCTCCCTGTCAGGTGCCGTCGCACTGAGCCATCCCAGCGAGCAGGCCGAGCGAAATGATCCCCAGTTCGCTGCTCTGATGCGCCGGGTCTTCGGTGACGAACCGACGGACGGGACAGCAAACGACGTGCTGCACCTGATGCGTAGTGCCGATCCGGAGAACCTTCCGCCGCTGTACGTGGCGTGCGGTACCGACGACTTTCTCTACCAGTCAAACCTGGCCCTGATCGAAGCGGCTGCCGCGAACAATGTGCCGCTCACGACGTGCCTCGGGCCGGGTGACCATGACTGGGACTACTGGGACCAGCAGATCCAGGACGTCCTGATGTGGCTGCCACGTGACATGGGTTAGTCCCCGCACAAGCAGCAGCGGCCCCCCAGTGATCTGGAGGACCGCTGCTGTGCTCGGGACGTTGTTCAGCCAGCGGCGATCGGCAGGAGAACGGCGTTGATGCCGTGTGCAACCTGCTTGTTGCCCTTGTTGATGTCTACCTGTGTGAGGATCACTCGCGGGTTGGGGAGCTTCGGCGCGTAGTCGCCGAGGATGATCGCCGGCTTGCCGGTGACCTTGACGCGGATGACCTTGCCGTCAAGGGCGGTCTTCAGCTTCGCACCATTGGCCTTGAGTGCGTCGCCGGACAGGATCGTCGCCCCCGGCACGACGTGGTAGAGCAGGACCGACTCGACCGTGTCGATGCCCAAGCCGGCCACTGCCGCAAACGCAGCAGCTTCCGTCGTGACCTTCTTGCCGCTGAGGGCGGAAGCCAGGTTCAGGAAGGCCTGGTCGTTGGGGATGAACGCGGTCAACGCGGTGTTGCCATCGGCGAGGACCTTCACCGCGGAGTCGGGCTTGGCAGCGAGCACGGCCTCGACGGCCTTGGTGAGGACGTCGTAGTCCTTGTAGTCCATGTCGAACTTGGCCTGGCCGGCCTTCAGCACGGAAGCCAGGGAGGTGTTGCCGTCGGCGGCCTGGGCCGCAGGGGCCGACACGAGGGCGGTGGCACCGACGAGGGCGGCCGCTCCGAGGGCCGCAGCCCGCTTGATGATTGACATGCGCATTGCCATCTCCTTGTTCGAGTCCGTCCCGCCGGTCGGCGGATATGCCATTACTTCCGGGATGAGTGGCACGCTGGATGCAACCGCGTCGAATATTCTTCAATTTCTTTTTGTGTTGCCGACCTGCATCCAATGGGGGGTCATCAAGCGAAGTAAAGGCAGTCACCGTTCCGTACAGCCGCGGGTCCCGGGAGGAGGGTCGATGTCGCATAATGAGTCCGGCTCCCCACCCGGGGCAGTGCGGTCCGCGAGATTCACCTTGGAGCTGCGCGTGCGCGACGAGGCTGACGCCGCCATTGCGGCACGCTTCCAGACCGGTGACGACACGGCCCTGGCCGAGGCCTACCAGCGCTGGTCGCCGCTGGTCTACACATCCGCCCTGCGATCGACCGGCAACGCCGCCGATGCCGCCGACGTGACCCAAGCCGTGTTCATCAGCGCCTGGCGCGGACGGCACGGGTTCGACCCAGCCAAGGGCTCCCTCCCCGGCTGGCTCATGACGATCACGCGTCGCCGCATTGCCGACCACTGGGAGGAACGCTCCCGAGACTCGCGGCGGGTGTCTGCGGTAGCCGCGACGGTTGAGGAGGTCTCCGCACCCTCAGCCGATGCGGCAGTCGATCGGGTCCTGCTGGCCGACGAGCTCGAAAGGCTCGGGCAGCCACAGCGCCGGATCATCGAACTAGCCTTCTACCAGGACCTGACCCACGGTCAGATCGCCAGCCTGCTTGATCTGCCCCTCGGCACGGTCAAGAGCCACATCCGCCGGTCCCTCGACCGGCTCCGTACGAGATTGGAGGTGGACCGTGTTGCACTGTGACGAAGATGACCTGTCGGTGATCTCCCTGGGAGAGCCAGCAACCACTGCGGACGAGGCACACCTGCGCGACTGCGCACGCTGTCGCACCCGTCTCGAACAACTCACTGCCGTCGTCGCATCGGCCCGCGCGCTCACGGACTCTGACCACCCGGTGGCACCGCCACCCGCGGTGTGGACGGCAATCGCCGCGGAACTTGCCAGAGACGAGCGAGCCACTGTCACCCCGATCACCTCTGCGCGACGGTCCGGTCGCTCGCGCCTCTGGCTGGTGGCTGCGGCGGCGGCGGCAGTCGGCGTGCTGGCGGGTGGCACCATTGCTGGCGGGCTTCTCGGAGACCGAGACGTGCCCGAGCTCGTCGCCCAGGCCGAGCTCGCGCCGGTGGACGACTCCGGCTATTCCGGCCAGGCCACGATCGAACGCGGCTCAAGCGGGAACGTGCTGAACGTCAGCGTTCCCGACCTGCCGCTCGTGGCCGACGGCTACTACGAGGTATGGATGGCTACTGCCGACACCTCGACGATGGTGGCCATCGGAACGCTGAACCCCGGCCATACCGGCAGCTTCGCCTTGCCGGACGGAATGGACGTCAACGCGTTCCCCGTCGTTGATGTCTCGGTTGAGCACTTCGATGGCAATGCCGAGCACAGCGTGACCAGCGTTGTGCGAGGTCAGCTGCCCGTCTGAATGCTGGGCCCCTGCTCAGGGTGCTTCGCCAGCACGTCCTCGACCTCTGCACGGGCTGCCTTCATGGCGTTCACGCACATGGGATCGAGCTTGCCCTTATCCACCATGAGTTCGAGTTCCGCGAAAGCTTCGGCCACCGTCCACTGGCGCTTGTAGGTGCGGTGGCTGGTGAGCGCGTCGAAGACATCTGCCACGGACACGATGCGCGACTCGAGCGGGATGTCCTCACCCTTGAGTCCGGACGGGTAGCCGCTGCCATCCATCGCCTCGTGATGGAACTCGACGATGTTGCGCAGCACCTCGTCGTCGGGGAGGTTGTCGATATGCAGGTCGGCCGTGATCATGTCGATCATCTCGCGACCCCGAGTGGTGTGCGTCTTCATGATCTCCCACTCTTCGGCATCGAGCTTGCCGGGCTTCAGCAGGATCCGATCAGGGATGGCGATCTTGCCGATGTCGTGGAGCGGTGAGTAGAGGAACACGTGCTCGACGAACTCATCCTCGAGGTCGAGGACGTGGGTCAGCTCCTTGGTGATGAGACGCGCGTAGCGCGCTATGCGCTGCAGGTGCGCACCTGTCTCGAGGTCGCGGAACTCCGCGAAGTCGCGGGCGATGCTGACCGTGCCGACGATGGATCGGATGGCCATCAGCTCATTTGCGATGGCCATCGTGATGAGGTTCGCGTTGAGGACCAACTCGCGCTGCAACTGCGCGGTGAACGTATCGGCCTTCCGCGAGTCGAAGAACATGAAGCCGAGGAAGTCACCCTGGTAGTACATCGGGACGGTGAAGGATGACTCGTATCCCTCGTTGAGCACGTATTCCGAGTGAACGGTGGTCGGCTTGAGGAGGTCCTGGAGCCCGGTCAGATGCCGCAACTGCTTCTCGCGGGCCAGATGGCTCAGCGACCCGCTATCGCTCAACTTGTACTGATGGGAGCGGAGAACCTCGCCATTGCGGGTGGAGTTGATGAAGGTCTTCAGGAGATCGTCGGACGCGTCATAGAGGGCGCATGCGATCCGCTCGACATCAGGCGCGAACTCCAGCAGCTGATCATGCAGGCCCTGGAGCCGCTCGCTGAGGTTGCGGTAGGACACCACATTGATATCGAGTTCCATGCAATTGCTCCAAAGGGTTCGCGTGAGCATCCCACACGACCCTCGGGCGACGACACTGGCATGGCTCCGAGCGCCTCGACCTAGTGATGACCCTTGGTCACCATCATGATCATCTTCAGATTCAGGATCGCGAACCGCCAGGCTTGAATGAGGACGTTCCGTCGCGCACGCACTTCATTCACGGTGGGAACCCGGGCGTCCGGGAAGGTCGTGATGTTGCTCATGATGCTCCGCTCGTCTATTCCGGGATGAGGTACCACAGTGGGCGGGCCTTGGCCTTGTAGATGAACAGGTAGTGCAGCATCACCTTCATCCAGTGGGCGCTCAGTCCGATCTCGCCGTACGTCTCCTTGGTGTCACGCCCCAACTCCCCGTACTTCTCCTTGTCGGGGATTATCGGAAAGACCGTCATCGCTGCGGCCTGTCCCGTGCGCCAGCCCTTGCCCGCCGAGGCGATGCAAGCGGCCCCCATGTCGGCCATCGATGCGGTGTGGACCTTGCCAGCCGCACCGTTCTTGATGCGGCCGGCGATCGTCTGCGCAACGGCTCGCCCGATGACACCCGACGGCATCCCCGTGCGTGGCGGTGCGGGTGCGATGACGGTGCCGTTCGGGCTGGTACGCGGGCGCGACATCTGGTGTGGCGGGGCGAAGGCGATCCCGGCGGCCCAGACATTCCCGTACGCCACGGACTGGTACGTCTTCGGCCAGTCGCTTGCCTTCCACTCCTCGTACGGCTTCGGCGTGTAGTCAGCATCGACCTTCATGAAGCCGCTCGGCGCGAACACCGTCGACGTCACGTCGTTGCCGTCCATGTCGAACGCTGCCATGTCCACGCCGCGGAATGGCGGAAGCAGCATCGCGAAGTCGAACTGCTGTTCGCCCTTGTTGCCGTCGACCTGCTCGTAGTAGACGACGCCGGGCTCGACCTTCTCGACGTGCGCCGACATGATCGCCTTCACCCCGCGCTCCTGGAAGAGCGACTCGGTGAACATCTGGCTCGGGATGATGTCGCCCTTGTGGCCGAAGTTCATGCCGTCCATGCCGAAGTCACCGAGCTGCGCCTCGTTCGTGATGTAGATGATCTCGGCCTTGTCGCGCACACCCTCCTTGACGAGTTCGTGCTCGACATTGAACGTGTACTCGAATGCGGCCCCCTGGCACGTGCACGTGCCGTGACCCATGCCGATGAGCAGGGTCTGATGCTCACCGCCCTTGAGGCGGGCGATGACATCCTCGAAGGCCTTCGCGGTCTCCGTCGCGTGGCCAGCCGTGCAGACCGACCACGTGTGTCCGTCCGGGCCGAGGCCAGGCGTCGCGCCGAAGTTCAGCTTCGGGCCCGTCGCGTTGATGAGGTAGTCGTACTCCAACTGCGCGACCTGACCCTCGCGTTCCGGGTCCGTGTAGCGCACGGTCACATGCGGGCGGGGCAGGTCGGCGCTGCCCTCACCGTGCAGTTCCACCGCAAGCGCCTGATGGAACTCGATGCCCTTGCGACGGTAGATCGGGGCCAGCGGGAAGGTCACCTGCTTGACCGTCATCTGGCCGACGCCGACCCAGATGTTCGAGGGGATCCAGTTCCACTTCGAGTTGGGCGCGACGACGACGACCTCATGCTCCTTGCCGACCATCCGGCGCAGGTGCAGGGCGGCGGTATGCCCGGCGATGCCGGCGCCCAGAATGACGGTGCGTGCCATGTATACCCCCGGAGGTATCGGTGTTTGACTAACGATATGCGGATATCAGCGGTGATGCGCGGCCAGTTCGTCCTCGGCATAGGTCACGACCGGGTACTCCGCCCACCCGGCGCTGCCGTCCGGATGGACCGCTCGGAAGGTGAGTTCCCCACCGGCCAGAGTCCGGGCATCCGGCCAGCCACTCTGGGCGAGGATCCGCTGGGCCAGATAGGACCGGAAGCCCGATCGGCAGTAGACGTAGACCTGCGCGCCGGTGGGGACCTCCGCCAGCCGAGCACGGAGCTCCTTGTGCGGGATGAGAAGCGAGCCGGGGATTGCCCACTCGGCGTGCTCGAGTGCGCTGCGCACATCGAGCAGAACCGCGCCCTCGGGAAGTCCGGGCCACTCCTCGGCGTACCAGAGCGCCACATCCCCACGCAGCAGGTTTCCGCCGACGAACCCGGCCATGTTGACCGGATCCTTCGCCGAGCCGTACGGCGGGGCGTACGCGAGTTCGAGATGCTCGAGGTCCTCGATCGTCATTGCGGCACGGATAGCGACGGCGAGGACGTCGATGCGCTTGTCGACGCCGTCGACCCCGACGGCCTGCGCGCCCAGGAGCTGGCCGCTTTGAGCGTCGAACAGCACCTTGAGATGCATCGCATGCGTTCCCGGGTAGTACGACGCATGCCCGTTCGGATGGACATGGACCTTCAGGTAGTTGCGGCCGACCCGCTTCAGCGTGCGCTCTGTTGCACCCGTCATTCCGGCGGTCAATTCGAAGAGCTTGACGATGCCGGTGCCCTGGGTTGACGAGTACGTCGACACGCGACCAGCGATGTTGTCTGCGGCGATGCGCCCCTGGCGGTTCGCGGGACCGGCGAGGGGAATCACAACCGGTTCCCCCGTCACCGTGTCGGTCACCTGCACCGAATCACCCACGCCGTAGATGCTCGGGTCGCTCGTGCGCATGTGCTGGTCGGTGATAACAGCTCCGCGGTCGGAGAGTTCGAGGCCGGCTGCGCGCGCGAGCGAGCTCTCCGGCTTCACCCCGATGGCAAGGATCACGAGGTCGGTGGTGATGCGCTCGTCATCGAGCACGACGACGACCTTGCCCTCTTCGTCCGCAAACCCGGTCGCCCGTGTCGAAAGCAGCAGGCGGACGCCATGATCGACCAGGTTGTCCTGCAGATGCGTGGCCATCTCCGGATCCAGAACGGTCATCACCTGGTCGAGAGCCTCGACGAGGGTGACATCGAGACCTCTGTGGCGCAGTGCCTCGACCATCTCTATGCCGATGTAGCCACCACCGATCACCACGGCGGAGCGGACACCGTCATCAAGGATCGCGATGATCGCATCCATGTCAGGGATGTTCCGCAGCGTGCGGATGAGCGGGTGGTCGATACCCGGCAGTGGTGGCCGCAGGGGCGTTGCGCCCGTGGCCAGGACCAGTGCGTCATAGGGCTCCGCGTACTCGTCGCCTGTGTGCCGATTGCGCACGGTCACGGTTCTTCCTGAGCGATCGATCGAGAGCACCTCGTGCCCGGTGCGCACGTCGAGCCCGAGGCTCTCCCGCAGGCTCACGGGCGTCTGCAGCAGCAATGCATCGCGCTCGGTGATGTCCCCACCGATGTGGTACGGCAGCCCGCAGTTGGCAAAGGAGACGTAGTCATCACGCTCGAGCACCACGATGTCCGCCTGCTCGTCGAGCCTGCGCAGTCGCGCTGCTGCGGACATACCTCCCGCCACTCCGCCGACAACGACGACCTTCATTCGCATTCCTCTCGAGGTGTGTGACGTGCGGTGTTATCTAGATACTGACAGGACAGGACGTCTCGTTGCGCAGCCTGATCCGCAGGGCAACGACCATCAGCGCGATGGATGCCAGTGCCAGAAACGGTTGAAACGGTGCGAACCAGGTGACAGCACCCGAAGCGCCCAATGCCAGCAGGACGAGCTTGTTGCATACCGGGCACCCGACGGCGAAGAAGGTGACCAAAGTTCCGGCCATGCCCAGCTTGGTCGCGCCGTCGACCTCATCCGTGGTCGTGCCGGGCGTCTCGCCGCTGCGCACGTAGGTAGCGATCAGGAGTCCCCCGAGGATGGCGGTCACAACCACGACCGGGTACGACCACCACGTGACGGCCACACTCCTGCCGAAGACGGGGTTGGGGATCACGGCCGTGGGCAGCGCGACGAGCACCGCGATCATCAGTCCACCGAGCACCGCGACCAGCCATCTCAGGCGGGACCACGTAAGCATCGACGCGCAGGTGGACCACATGAAGCGCTAGCATACCCCTAGGGGTATTTGATTCCTAAGGACTGAGGCAGATGGCACCCGCACACCCGCATCGACATCCCGCGTGGTTCGGCTCGGTGATGGGCACCGGTGCCCTCTCGCTCGCCATCGCCGCTCAGGACATCACCTGGCAATGGACCTGGCTCAACCCGGTTGCGGTTGCCCTCCTGCTGCTGGCGAGCGTGCTCGCGGTGGTTCTCCTGCCGCGCTACGCGAACCGACTCGGTAACCGAGAGGCCCTCCGGGCAGAGATCGCCGACCCTGCTCACGGTGCGATGCTCGCCACGCTGCCGGCAGGTTTGCTCGTTCTCGCCGTTGCCTGGGGTCGCATCGGCCCGAGCCTGATTCCGACCGGCCTCGCGCTCTCGATCGATGGCATCCTGCTTGTCGTCGGCCTGGTCCTCGCTGTGGCCCTCGGAATCACCTGGTCTGCAGCCATGCTGCGGGGAGCGATTGGCTTGGAGGCCGTCAATGGCGGCTGGCTGATCCCCCCGGTGATGAACCTGCTCGTCCCCCTCGCTCTCGCTCCGCTGATCGTCGCTAATCCGCAGGCTGCCTCCGGACTGGTGCTCGCGGGCTTTGCGTTCTATGGAATAGGGGCGCTGCTTTTCATCGCGATCCTGACGCTGCTGATTGCGCGACTTGCCCTGCGTGAGCCGATGCCCGCGCCGATGGCCGCTTCCTTGTGGATCCCCCTGGCACCGGCCGGCATGATCGGCCTCGCGCTGCTCCGACTTCTTCAGGCAGCGAACGAGGCAGGCGTACCGGGCTTCAGCGGCGCAAGCGCAGGTGTTGCTGTCGCTGCGATGGGCATCGGATTCGGCCTCTGGTGGGCCGGGTTCGCCGCACTCGAACTCCACCGCATGCGCCAGAGCGGTGGCGTGCCGTTGCACCCGGGCTGGTGGGGGTTCGTCTTCCCGGTCGGCGCGATGTCCCTGTCGATCGCGGCCGTTGGGGTGGCGACCGGTGTCTGGCTGGTCCAGGTACTCGGTCTGCTTGCCACGATCGTGCTCGTCCTGCTGTGGCTGTACATCGCGGCGCGGACCATCCGGCTGCTTCTTCGGCGATCAGTTCGCTCGCCGGGCTAGTCGACCTCTGTCGTCCCTCCCGTGCGGCTGGCGAACAGATACCCCTAGGGGTATAGTTCACGGAGTTGGCGCCGCCCGGCTCCGCGAACCGAGAGGGACCTCCATGTGCCATCAGACCACCTGCCGCGCCTGCAAGAAGAAGACGTGGGCCGGATGTGGCCAGCACAAGAACGAGGTCCTGCGCGGGGTTCCGAAGAACGAGCGCTGCTCGTGCACCGCGGCCGAGAAGGCGGCGGCCAAGAAGGGTGGCTTCTTCGGCCGGCTCTTCGGCGGCTGACTAGACGTCAGTCGCTGACGTACTCCGTCAGCGCATCCACGCCACCATTGGCGTAGGCGATCCAGTTGGCATCTGCCCCGCGCTCCGTGAGTAGCCCCAAATCGCCAGCCCAGCGGTCGCGTACGGCGACACCGGAGGAGCCTGGCGCATCTCCCACCCGGCGAAGCTCGGACAACGCGGCCCAGCGACCCTCGTAGTACTTGACTGCCGGCGCCGACCCACCTGAGCGCGTGATCGCGCACAGCGCAACGCCACCAGCTGCATCCTGCAGATCCCTCGCCGCCTGCTCGATCAGTTCGTCCAGTCGGGTTGCGCGCACGGTCATGAACGACTCACCCTCTAGTGGCCGAGGAAGATGGTCTCGATCGCCATCCAGACGGCAAGGATCACGAGCAGGACGGCGAACGAGCGCTCAAGCAGTCGTTGAGAGATTCCGTGGTTCAAGGTTGAAGCGACCACGGAGCCGATCAGGCCGCCCACGATGACCAGCACGGGGATCGTCCAGGTGATCTCGCCCCAGGTATCGAACTTGAACACCAGTGCCGTGAGGCTGTTGAGGGCGACGACGACCAGCGACGTGCCCGTCGCTATCGCGAACGGGAACCCGAAGACCAGCACCAGCGCAGGAACGATCAGGAAGCCACCACCAACACCGAAGACCCCGGTCAGGAGTCCGATGGCGATGGCCACCACCGGTAGTACCCATGGGGCGGTGTGCCTGTCCTCGGTCGCCTCGATCGCTGACGACTTCCGCCACATGGCAATGGCCGCCCCGAGCATGACGACGGCGAAACCGCCCACGATCACGGGCTCGGGAATGATCGGCGCCAGCCGGGCACCTACGAAGGTTCCGACGATTCCCAAGCCCCAGAACAGCAATGCCTGCCTTGTGCGCACCTGCCCGAGTCGCATCCGGGGGATGGCACCTGTTCCTGCCGACACCGCGACCACCGCAAGCGAAGCCGTCGTGGCCTGCAGGGAGCTGAAGCCGAACAGATAGATGAAGGCGGGTACCGCAACGACCGCACCACCAGCCCCAATGAGGCCCAGTACCGCCCCGATGGCCATCCCGACCAGAAGCGCTTCAGCGATGACCACGGTCGCGCCCTCCTGGTCGATGGTCCGTACCTGACGCGAACATCACCGCGCTGGTTCAGTCAGCGTAGGTCGCGCCGAGTCGGTGACCGTGGGTCGGATGCTCGATTGGCAAACCGACTATCGCGGCATTCGGGAAGTCATCGTCAACATGAACGAGATTCACACCGGATGCCTCGAGGACCGATGCACCCGCCGAGGCACGGAATCCGCTGCCGCGACCTCAGCGACTCGAGCACGCAGCTCGTGCAGCGGGACATGCTTGGCACCACGGACGTAGCCGTCATCGAACTCACTGTTGCGACGCAGATCCAGCATCAGCAGATCGGGATCCGCGGCGAATGCGGCAGCCATGTCCACGTGCGCGGCTCGGGGGTACCCACTCACTGGGGCCTCAGGCGTACCCCACTCAGCTGGGGAGCCGACTGCGTACGCGACCGGACGATCGATGCCGATGCGAACGAGTTCCCGCTGCATCGTCTGCACTTCATCTGCGTCAGCGCCGAGCAGCGTGATGGGTGTGCCCCAATCGATCATCCAGCCGAGGTAGGTGACGGCGTTGCCGTGCACGTCGAAGGACAGGGATCCCTTGACATGCTCTCCGGCGAAGATCCTGCGATGTCGCAGGTCGACGACCCACTCGCCGGCAGCAATCCGTCGCGCGATGTCCTGCGCAGTGGCGACCTGCGGCAAAGTGAGGTCAACGGGGCCTGCACCAGCCTGGTTGGCCGGTCCCATGTGGGCGTAGTAGGCGGGGAAGGCATCGAGTCCGGCGATGAGCTCGCTGACGAAAGTCTCCTCGTCAACGGTGAACGCCGGATTGCTCAGCATCTGCTCCTGGATGGTCGACTCGTTTCCAACGGTCGCGGTCGCGCTGCAGAACGAGCCGAATCCGTGCGTTGGGTATACCTGTGCGCTCCGCGTCACGTCTTGACCGATGCGACGCATGGAGGCCCACTGCGCTCGAGCGAGCGGCTCGGTAAGCGCGGGACCAAGCAGGTCTGGTCGACCCACACTGCCGAAGAGCAGCGAACCGCCGGTGAAGAGAGCGACGTCCTGGCCACCTTCGTTTATAGCGAACGAGATGTGGTTGGGAGTGTGTCCGGGCGTGTGCAGGACTCGGATCAGTCCGATGCCGGATGCCAACTCCGCCTTGTCGGAGACGCGGTTGGCCGCGAAGGCGATGTCCATGCCGTCAGGGACGACGTACTCGGCGTTCAGCACCTTCGAAAGCTCGAGGCCACCACTCACATAGTCATTGTGGAAGTGGGTTTCGAGCACGTGGGATGCCGTCCAGCCATTCTCGCCGAGGACCTGCTCGACGCGATCGATGTCGCGCTGTGGATCGATGACGATGGCTGATGACCCGCGGCCGACCACGTAACTGCGGTCACCGAGGTTGGAGGTTTCGATCGATACGACCTTGAGTGTGCTCATGCTGGGACCACTTCTCGTGTGAGGGGACGATGGGAGAGACGAATGGGGGGGCGCTCAGATCACGGTGCCGGGCGTGCCGTCGTCGCGGACGACCGCTCCGCCTGCCTGTTGCCAGGCGTGCATGCCGCCATCAAGGTTGATCGCGTCGTAGCCGGCCTTGACGAGGGCACCCACTACCTGGTCCGAGCGACGGCCGGAGCGGCAGATGATGATGAGGCGCGGATGCTCGCTGAGTTGGGCGGCGGCCGCACCCAGTTGCGACATCGGGACGTGCGTGGCCATGGGGGCGTGTCCCGCCTGCCACTCATCCATCTCGCGGACATCGATCAGCACGGCTTCGCCGGTGAGTAGACCCAACGCGTCAAGCGCCGAGACCTGCGGTGCATGCTCGGGGCCGAAGGACATCATGCTGACGCCCGCACTTCGGCGATGCGGCCGCGGACCACGTCCATATCAAGGCCTCGGACGGCTTCAATCAACTGCTCCAACGCGGGCCCCGGCAATGCGCCTGCTTCCCGGTGCACCAGGACACCATCGCGGAATGCCATCAGCGTGGGGATGGAGGTGATGTCTGCGGAAGCCGCAAGTACCCGCTCGGTCTCCGTATCGACCTTGCCGAAGGTGATGTCGGCGTGGTCCTGGGACGCCGCCTCGAATACCGGGGCGAAGCGCAGGCAGGGCCCGCACCAGGCTGCCCAGAAGTCGACCAAGACGATTCCGTCCCGGACAACAGCCTCCTCGAAGGTGTGCTCGGTCAGTTCCACGGTTGCCATCGCTGCCTCCTTCTGATCGGAATACGTGCGGACTACCGGCAGGTGCAGCGCTTATCGGCCGGAACGCTGGCCATGACCTGGTCGACATGCATGCCACAGCCGGAATAGGTGACCTTGCGGCACTGGCCGCAGACAGCGGGACTGCACATGTGGAACCTCCAGAATGGGTGGGTGATGTCTGGAAACTATACCCCGGGGGGTATACGATATGCAAGTGAATCCGTCCCGCGCCACTGATCGCCAACTACCGCCCTGGCGTTCCGTGCTCGTCGTCGTGGCGCACCCCGATGACGAGTCCTTCGGACTGGGTGCCGTGATCTGCGCCTTCATTGAGGCGGGTGCCCGGGTCTCCGTCCTGTGCTTCACGCAAGGCGAGGCATCCACCCTGTGCGATGTCACCGGTGATCTGGCGGAGGTCCGCGGTCAGGAACTGTCCGCGGCAGCCGACGTCCTCGGCATCACATCCGTGCGACTGCTCGCCTACCCAGACGGCGGACTCGATCAGACGGATTCGGGCGAGTTGGCCCAGCAGGTCGTTGCATTAGGCAGGGACCGGTCCACTGATGGCCTGCTCGTCTTCGACCGGACTGGGATCACCGGTCACGCCGACCACATTGCGGCAACCGAGGCTGCGGTAAGTGCGGCCACAGCATTGAGCGTGGATGTCCTCGCGTGGACCCTCGCTGTCGACGTCGCCGACCAACTACGAGCGGAGTTCGGCGCGGACTTCCGCGGACAGCCGGCCGATGAGATCGATCTGGAACTCACTGTTGACCGCGCCGGGCAGCGGCAAGCCGTCGAGTGTCACCCCAGCCAGGCCGTGCCCGGAAGTGCGCTGTGGCGCAGACTCGAGTTGCAGGGCGACACGGAGCTCCTGCGCTGGCTCTAGCGTCCAGCGTCGCGTTCGGCCGGCAGTGAGATCGTGAATGTCGCCCCCGACTTTCCATCCGAGGTCACCGCGACTTGGCCTCCGTGGGCGTGAATGATCTCGCGCACGACCGCGAGTCCGATCCCCGAACCCGCGATGTCGCGATCAGCGGATCCGCGCCACAGGCGGTCGAACACGTGAGCAAGGTCGGCTGGATCGATCCCGGGGCCCGTGTCGGCAACCGTGACGACGGCCTCGCTGCCCGTCGCTCGCACAGCCACATTCACCTCGTCGCCTGAGCGGCAATAGCGCGCTGCATTGCCCAGGAGGTTCCCAACCGCCTGATGCAGTCGGTCCGCATCACCCACGACCACCACGCCGGGTTCGAGCTCGGTGGACAGCCTCAGGCCAGCCGCTTCGAGTGACGGCTGCGCCGCGGCAACCGCATCGGCAACCAGGGCTCCGAGGTCAACACGGGCACGAAGCAGCGAGAGGGTCGCCGTCTGTGCCGCCGACAGTGCCGCCAAGTCATCGACCACCCGGCCAAGGCGCACCGATTGCGCGTGCAGCGCCTTGAGTCGCCCGACATCGGGTTCGACCAGGCCGTCTCGCAACTCCTCAAGACCCGCCTGCAAAGCGGCTAGTGGCGTCCGCAGTTCATGAGCAACATCGGCGGCCATGCGCTGCCGTGTCTGCTCGGCCCGTACGACGTCATCAGCGGTGGCATCGAACGCACGAGCAAGATCACCGAGTTCCCCCGGCGCCGCAGTGTCTTCAGCAGCCGCGCGAGCGGAGCGATCACCAGCGGCGAACGAGCGGGCAACGTTCGACAGTCGAACGAGCGGACGGGCGATGCGGCCGGATACAAACCAGGACACCGCAATCGCGACGAGGAGTGACGCTACGGCCGCGATGATGATCCATGTCCACGCGATGCTTTGCGCCGCCGATGACGCCTGTGCACCGAAGCCCAGTCGGACACTGCCCACCGTGACCCCATCGACGACCACCGGCGCAGTGATTCCCCCGCGCGCGCCGCCTCCCATGCCACCGCCCTGCATCCCCGTCGGGGCACCGATCGATGCACCGGTCGCGTCGCGCACGACCACTGCGCCGCCGGCCACTGCGGCGATATCGAGAGCGCGGGTCAGATCTGCGCCCGCCCAGCCACCCGACTTGCGGTAGGCATCACCCGCAGCGCTCGCGGCAGCCGTCGCGACGGCTTCGCGCTGAACATCCTCGCCCGCCGTCAGCCCGCGAGCCGTCCCGATCAGGGCCGCCAGGGTCAGGACGATCACCGAGGAGAGAGCAACGAGAATGAAGGCCGCGAGCAGCCGGCGACCCAGCGGGCCCAGTCCATAACGAGTTTCAGGAGTCACGGCGCACCCCCAGCCGATAGCCGACGCCGAGCACGGTCTCCACGATGGCTGCTGAATCGTCGCCCAACTTGCGTCGCAGGTTCTTCACGTGTGAATCGATCGTGCGCTCATAGCCGGCGAACTCGTATCCCCGTACCCGATTGACCAGCTCAGCCCGCGAGTACACCCGCCCAGGTGAGCCGGCCAGAGTCGTCAGGACGCCCCACTCGGACGGCGTGAGTTCGAGTACCGTCCCGTCGATCGATGCCTCGTGTCGTGTCGCGTCAATGCGAAGGCGACCATCGCCGAAGGAGTCGACGTCGACGTGCTCGTCGACTCCGTGCCGACCCAGCACCGCAGCCACCCGTAGCACCACCTCCTGAGGACTGAACGGTTTGCTGACGTAGTCGTCGGCACCTCGCTGCAGTCCGCGGATGCGGTCCTCTACCGAGCTGCGAGCGGTCAAGGCGATGACGGCGATGCCCATCACGGTCGCCGTGTCGAGCACCTCGAGGCCGTCGATGTCCGGAAGCCCCAGGTCGAGTAGAACCAGATCCGGTGCGGCGCTTGCCAGCAGGAGCAGCGCCTCCGATCCGGTGCCCGTGCTCAGGACCGAATGACCTGCACGCTCGAGATAGCGGCGCAGGAGTTCGCGAATATCGCGTTCGTCCTCGACAACCAAGATGGTGGGCACAATGCCATCCTGCCCAACATGTGGCGGCCACGCGCGATTCACCTCGTTTGGGCCGCAATCTCCACACGATCCACACACCGAGCACACCGTCGGTCCATCCCGAGCAGTCATTGTCGGCAGTGAAGAGAACATGAACCCCGGGCCATCGCCCCGGCCAACAAAGGAGTCATCATGCGTCGTTCACTCACCGCAGCAGTAGTCATCGCTGCCGGCATCACCAGCCTCGCCGTGGCCGCGGGTCCCGCATTCGCCGCCAACGGCAACACAACGAGTCCGGGCACCTGCACGGGGACAGGGACCAACACGGGCGCCGGCACCATGAATGGCCAGGGCCAGGGCCGGGGCATGGGCTCAGGGTCCGGCATGGGCATGGGCATGAGCACGGGCACTCACATCACCGCAGCCTCGGGCACGCTGACCGCCGCGCAGAAGGTCGACCTTCTCTACATGGTCGAAGAGGAGAAGCTGGCGCACGATGTCTATGCGGCCCTCGCGATCAAGTACCCGGCCGACGTTCAGTTCAGCAAGATCGTCAGGGCCGAGGCACAGCATCAGGCAGCGGTGCGCACCCTGTTGGTCCGCTACGGCCTCACCGACCCGACGGCCGGACTCGCTACCGGCGAGTTCGCCACCGCGTCCTTCCAGGCGCTCTACGGCGATCTGCTGGCTGACGCAACCAACAGCGTCACCGCTCTCGGCGTCGGCATCGCGATCGAGAAGCTCGACATCGCAGATCTGCGCGACGCGAAGGCGACCGTCACCGCACCCGACGTGGTGCAGGTATACACGAACCTGCTCGCCGGGTCTGAGCGTCACCTGGTGGCCTTCGGCGGCT
>JAPLBU010000127.1:34880-52397 GCA_026392575.1 Actinomycetota bacterium
TTGGTGGGCATGCCGCGCAAGGAACAGTTAGATCGCAGCGTCCTGTCGAGGGCTTGTGGCTGACATCAGAGATGAATGGAGGGCCGCTCATGCCGTGGGCGCCGCCCTCGAGTAGCACGACAGTCACGGGCGCCCCTTAGCCCCACCCACGTGAAACCGTCCCAGCAGGTGTGACGGGAATGCAAGCGACCTCGATGCTCACGACAGCCTTTCGTTGGCGTAAGCGTCCTCGCTCGGATTACGATACCCCTTGGGGTATACCCGACTGGAGGGCCAATGGCAGCTGCATCGCAGGGCCAGACGCTCGACGTGACCCACCCGCAACTCGCGAGCCAGCTTCTGGTTCCTCAGGATCCTCGACGATTCACCGAGGCAAGCCAGGATGCCGCACTATGGCGCGGACCACTCGGGCACGTGTGGCAGGCGTCCGTGGTCGATCGCGTCCACGGACGTGGCTGCCCCGTCTGCTCTGGTCTCCAACCGCCTGCTCAAGGCCGCTCCCTATTTCAGGTGAATCCGCAGTCCGCGGTCGAGGCCGATGGGTGGGCCCCTCCCTGACTGTGACCCACCCCGAACTCGCGGCGGAGATGATTACTCCCTTCGACCCCGACGACTACACGCACGGCAGCCATGTCAAGGTCCGCTGGCGTGGCCCGGCAGGCCACGAGTGGGATGCCACCGTCTCCAACCGCGTGAAGGGGTCCGGGTGCCCTGTCTGTTCCTCTGGCGCGGGCGGTCGTGCTCGTCGGATCCCCTCGCAGGGCGCCAGTCTCGCCGACCTCTACCCCGCTGTTGCCGCCGAAGCCGACGGCTGGGATCCCCGCGAGTATCGAGCGAAGTCAAGCGCCCGGATGCCCTGGGTCTGCACGAACTGCGGCTATCACTGGTCAGCCACCATCTTCGCTCGCACGCAGCGCACCGGGTGCCCGGTGTGCGCGCGCGCCAACCGAACCAAGTCCTGAGTTCCAACCTCCAGAAAGGCGACCCATGCATTGCCTCACACGTCCACTGTTCCTGTTCGATGGTGACTGCGGTATCTGCCAGAACGGCACCGAGTCGATGCGTCGACGTTTCGACCCACCCGTCGACATGACTGCCTACCAACTGGTCGACCTGTCGTCTTACGACGTGCGCGAAGACGAAGCACATGAGGGTCCCATCCTCGTACGACTTGATGGATCTCATGCCGTCGGGCCGTTGGCGATCGCGGAGGTTCTTCGTTCGTCGCGACGGCCATTCCGCACGGTCGGTGCGATCATGCTGCTGCCAGGGCTGCGTTCTTTGCTGACGGCGATTGGACCCTTCGCGTACCGAATGCGGTACCGACTGCCCGGCTCATCCGATACCTGCCGAGTAGCAACCACCAAGCTCTCCTGAAGTCATTGCGCACCTAAGCCGGTATCAGAAGTAGTAGAAAACCCTTGCCAGTATTGATGTTTTCGTACCCTTGTGTGACACATACCATCCAATTGCCTGCACTGCGGGTCGGCCATCGGTACACGCGCGGGGGTATCTTCTCAGTGTGACCATGAAGCCCCCGAACGTGAGCCCCGTGGCGTGGTCCGGATGATCAGGGCCGTTGGTTATCGTGACGAGATCACGCTCGCATCCCTGGTCTCGGGGAAGGCGGCACTGTCCCGATCCGGAGCGGCTCTATGGTCCGCCATCGGGGTGGAGTCCCTCGGTCAGACGCGGTACCGACGCGACTGCAAGGACGACGAGCCCGTTGAGCCGTGGTATCGGCGACGCTGGTTCATGATCAACCGAGCCACCAAGTACAACCGTGCATCCAGCTTCTCCAGCGGGTCCGTCTGGCTTCTCCTGGTCCTGCTGCTGATCACGGGGGTGACCGGCTTCGTGATCGACGTCCTCTACCTGCCACCCACTCCCGCATTGGGCTACTGGTTCTTCCTGTTCCACGTCGCCGTCGCCATGGAACTCCTGCTGCTCATGCCGTTCACCAAGTTCGCCCACACCATCTACCGTCCGGTTGCCCTGTTCTTCTACTCGCTGGCTGGCAAGAAGGTCCTCCAGGACACCTAGTGCCCAACCCCTCACTAACGATTGGAAGCATCATGAACGCGCAGACCGTATGCATCCCGCTCAATGCGGACGGCACCATCCATGACCGCCTCGGTCATGCGAACTCCGTAGCCATCTGCCAGGTGGACGGCGACACGGTCACGGATTGGACAGAGATGGTCGTCGGCTGGGACACGACCTACGGAGTCGATGTCCTTGGCGTGCACCACCCCCGCGTGATCCGGTTCCTGCAGGACCATCAGGTCAACGCGGTTGTCGCGGACAACGTCTGCGACATCATGAAGACCACACTGCCCACCCTGGGCGTCACCGTGCACGCAGGATTCTCGGGAGAAGCACGACAGGTCGTCGCTGCGGCCATGATCGCCGCCTGACAGGCTCCTGCCCATGCGCGAGGAGATCAAGAACTGGGATGCCCGCTTCTCCGGTGCCGAATACCTGTTCGGAACGGCGCCCAACGCCTTTCTCGAGCGGGAATCCACGAGGATCACCAGCGGCGGTCGCGTGCTCGCGGTCGCTGACGGCGAGGGACGCAACGGCGTTTGGCTCGCTCAGCAGGGTCTCGCTGTCCACTCGATCGAGGGCTCTCCTGCAGCCGTCGCCAAGGCGATCGCTTTGGCAGGCGACCGGGGAGTGCCCGTCGTCACCTCGCTGGCCGAGCTGATGCCCGGCTCGCTCTTCGCCGAGCAGCTCGACATCCTCGAATGGACCTGGCCGGCTGCCGCCTACGACGCTGTGGTCGGAATCTTCATCCAGTTCATCGGCCCCGATGAACGGCCGAGGATCTTCGAAGCGATGGCAGACGCCCTTACCGATGATGGCGTTCTCCTACTTGAGGGCTACGCCCCTCGGCAGCTTGGCTACGGCACGGGCGGACCCCGATCCATCGCGAACCTGTACGACGTCGCACTCCTGACGACGGCGTTCCCATCTCTGCGCGTGGTTGATCTCCTCGAGTACGACGCCGAGGTCTCTGAGGGCACCCAGCACAGCGGGCTGTCGGCCCTCATCGACCTGGTCGCCACCAGATCGTGACGGATGGCTCTCGTACCCCTGAAACGCGGGCGCGGTGAATGGCCTGTGGGGATGCTGTGGAGACGGTGTGGAGATTCACCAACCGCGTAGCGACTGATCTGCAGTAGTTGCTACACCTGAGTTACGGCGCTCTTCGAGCACCGAGATGGCTCAGGAGGAGACCATGTCCGCAACGTTCGTACCGCGCCGCTCACCGCGTTCGGCCAGGCAGATCCGCTGGTCGAGACACCTCGTGCAGACAGCCATCGTCGCCTGGGTCGCCTGGACCATCTGGTCCAAGGCGGTCGCAGCTCCGGGTGCGGCCAGCCCTGAGGCCTTCTGCCCGTTTGGCGGATTCGAGACGGCCTTCACCTGGATCACGACCGGTGCAACTGTCGCCCATGTCCACACCGCGAATCTCGTACTCGCGGGAATCGTCGTGGTGCTCGCCCTTGTCGGGCGCGGATTCTTCTGCGGTTGGCTATGCCCGCTGGGATCGATCCAGGAAGCCATCCGCGGCATGGCGCGGGCAGTCACCGACCGTGCGCCCTGGATGCGTCGAACCGGACGAGCCATCCGAGCTAACGCCCCCTGGTGGCCGCGTGTCGATCACATCCTGCGCTACGGGCGCTACGTCGTTCTCGTCTGGGCGATCGGCGGTGCCGCGGTGACCGGCGTCATGGTGTTCCGCGAGTTCGATCCGTGGAACGCGTTGCTCTCCATCGCCGAATTCGAGATCAGCACCGCCTTCGTCGTCTTGATCGCCGTCCTCGGACTGAGCGTGTTCGTCGACCGGCCCTTCTGCCGGTATGCCTGTCCACTTGGCGCCGTGCAAGGCCTGATCGGCAAGGCCAGCCCCCTCGCGATCCAGCGCAACGCGGATGCCTGTCTGGGCTGCACCATCTGCAACAACGCCTGCCCGATGAACATCGAGGTCAATCAGGTCACGCGCGTCACCGACACCAACTGCATCGGCTGTCTTGAGTGCGTCGCTGCCTGCCCCAGCCAGAACGCGATCGCCGTCACCGTGACTTTCCCGTCCCGTCTGCCTGTTCACACATCCGACTTCGACACCAAGGAAGGCGTCCTGCTATGAGCACCCTCGACACCTCGCCCAGCACTCCCGAGCAGCCGATGCTGCGAATCCCGGCTAGCGCCCATCCGGTACCAACCCATACCAAGCACGGCAACAGGCGGATTCCTGCCTTGGTCTACGTAGGCGTCCTGCTCGCCGTGATTGCGGCGCTCGTCGTTGGCAGCCAATCCCTCGGCTGGTTCAGGACCACCGGTCAGATGACCGCCAGCAGTGGCGAACGCGTCGCTCCCCTATCCGGAGCAAGCACCTCGGACATCAAGGGCTGGATGAGCCTCCAGGACGTGCTCGACGCCTACCCCGTCACCAAGGATGCGATGTACGCACACTTCGCGATTCCCGCGGACACCCCCACCACCACAACGCTCTCCGAACTCAATGAGGGAGCCATCGCGGCGGTCGACGTCCCGTCGCTGCGGTCGTGGATCGACGACGGCGCAACCCCGTGAACTGCTGTGAAGCTAGGTCTGTGCCATATCGACGAAGCGCGAGTAGTGCCCCTGGAAGGCAACGGTCACGGTCTGCGTCGGTCCGTTGCGATGCTTGGCCACGATGAAGTCGGCCTCGCCCGCACGGGGTGACTCGCGCTCGTAGGCGTCCTCGCGGTGCAGCAGCACCACCATGTCGGCATCCTGCTCGAGCGAGCCGGATTCACGAAGGTCGGAGAGCATCGGCTTCTTGTCGACGCGCTGCTCGGCACCACGGTTCAGCTGGCTGATGGCGACGACCGGGACGCCGAGCTCCTTTGCAAGGAGCTTGAGCGAGCGTGAGAACTCCGACACCTCCTGCTGGCGACTCTCAACCCGCTTGCCGCTGGTCATCAGCTGCAGGTAGTCGACGATCACGAGGCGAAGGTCATGCCGCTGCTTGAGGCGACGGCACTTCGCGCGGATCTCCATGAGCGTCATGTTCGGCGAATCGTCGATGAACAGCGGAGCTTCGCTGACGGTGCCCATCTTGGAAGCGAGGCGCGACCAGTCAGCGTCGCTCATCGTGCCGGAGCGCATGTGGTGCAGCGGGACCTGCGCTTCGGCGGAGAGAAGTCGCATGACGATCTCGTTGCGACTCATCTCCAGCGAGAAGATCACGCTCGCGAGACCGTGCTTGATCGAGGCGTTCCGCGCTAGATCCAGACCGAGGGTGGAGTTGTGTGTCGGCACCATCGACTTGCCCGCGAGGTACATGTGTGAGTCGTTGCCGACTTCGATACACCGCACCGGGACACTCGGCACCGGCTCGATGGCGACGATGAATCGGCTCGTCCGACGGGCGTTGGAGGTGTGGCGGGTACGTTCCTTGTGTGCGAGCTGCTTGCGGTGCAGTCCGAAGACCTGGTCGTGCGTGCTGAAGTTGAGGTCATAGACGGTCGATGAGGCGACCGTGCGCCCACGCACCGGCTTTGTCGCGATCGAGCAGCGATACCCCAGCGACACGATGAGCTCGTAAACCCCATCGGCCAAGAGACGGGAAGTCGTGGTGTACTGCACGTTTCCGTTGGCTGTGACGGTGCCGTCGGTGTCGAGCAGCCCCGCCAGGAGGGCTCGCCGCTGGATCTCGGAGCCACGCAGATATGCGCTCGGCACGTGCTTGCGACCCAGCAGCCCGTGCGAACGCAGGAGGGCCTGGACCGAGCCGTGGTCAAGGACGCAGGCCTGGCAACGGCCGAACCCGGTCATCGGCTCGCCGCAGTCTGGACAAATGGGATCGGCAAGACCGACGCGGATCCCCCGAGCCTTGCCTCCGCAGGTCCGCCCGCAGGTCTGCACCAATGGTTCCTTCGGCGTGAAGGAAATCCCACACACTGCGCACGTGCGGTCGGGCGTGCTCGCCGCCTTCGGCAGACGCAGGCCGTAGCGCAGATTTCCCAGGTACGGGGCGTCGATTCCCTCCCCCTCGACGTAGGCCGCGATCTCAGGATCAGCACTGGTGAAATGTGCAGCTGCGCTGGTGCCGTCGCCGAGCCAGACACCCAGGGTGTACGGGGGGATGGGGAGTTCGGCATCGGGGAGCTCGAGCGGCTTCGCGTTGCGGACACTGTGATTCAGCCTGCGGTCCTTCGTCGTCATCCGGAGCGTGTCGAGCAGTTCGCGCGTCGTCCGCACCGCTGCGAAGGTCCGCTGATTGCGGGTTCGGTTGTATTGCGCGGCAGCGGCCTGAGCCGACTTGCGTGACGCTCGGTCGTCCGTGAGCCACTCGTGCTCGGCATCCGCCACGATGGAGGTGCCGTCGGCAAACGTGACCCGGTAGCAAGGACGATTCATCCACGTCTGGGTCACACCAGTGACCGGGGTGGGTCGACCATCGTCACCGAGCACCAGGTCGCCGACTCCCAGCTCGCCCATGGCCATCCACCCCGTAGGCGTGGGGATCGGAGTGTCGAGTGCGAGCGCCTTACCAATCGCCGGCCGCGCCGCGACGATCACCATCTGCCCCGGGTGCAGGCCGTTGGTGAGTGCGTCGAGTTGAGCGAATCCGGTGGGCACGCCGACCATCTCGCCGCCGCGATTCGAGATCGCCTCGATCTCGTTGAGCGCGTCGTTCATGATGTCTGACAGCGGCGCATAGTCCTCGCTGGTGCGGCGGTCGGTGACGTCGTAGACCTCGGCCTGTGCGCGGTCGACCATCTCGTCGACATCACCGGTGCCGGTGTAGCCCATCGAGACGATGCGGGTGCCGGCCTCGACGAGCCGACGCAGGATCGCCTGCTCGCGAACGATGCGGCCGTAGTAGCCGGCGTTGGCGGCGGTGGGGACCATCGAGACGAGGGTGTGCAGATAGGGCGCGCCGCCGACCCGGCCGATATCGCCGGTGCGGGTCAGGTCGGCTGCCACCGTGACGGCGTCGGCCGGCTCGCCGCGGCCGTACAGGTCCAGCACCGCGCCAAAGATGACCTGGTGTGAAGGACGGTAGAAATCGCCCTCCCGCAGGACCTCCACGACGTCGGCGATCGCGTCCTTGCTCAGCAGCATGGCGCCGAGGACGGACTGCTCGGCCGCGATGTCGTTGGGTGGGGTGCGGTCGGGACCGGGGCCGTCGCTCGGGTGCAGTTCCGAGACGCTCACCGGTTCCCCTTTCCGTACCGAGTTTCCTGCCGACGGGCATCCTCGCCGCGGTTAGGTCCCAACGTACGGAGCCGGTCTGACGGTGTCCACGAGGCCTGTGGACAAGGCTGTGGACAAGGTGGGGAGCGCACGGCGCGTCCCTGCTGGCGAACTGGGGACAAACTGGGGATTCATGGGAGATCCTTCGGTCGATCCCCTCGTGGGAGCGGGTCGAATGTCATCCCAAGCCTGTGGACGAAAGATTCTTTTCTCCCGCTGGCTAGCCTTTCGCCATGGAAGCCCCCGATCCGTACCGGATCACCGTCGTCTGTCTGGGCAACATCTGCCGCTCCCCGATAGGAGAGGCCGTGCTGAGAGCCAGAATCACCGAGGCCGGTCTGGGCGACCGGGTGCTGGTCGACTCCGCCGGCACCGGCGACTGGCACCTGGGTCAGGGGGCCAATCCGCGGGCGCTAACCGTCCTGGACGCCGCCGGCTATCCCCACGACCACGTCGCCCGGCAGATCGCCCCGCACTGGTTCGAGCACGTCGACCTCGTCCTCGCCATGGACGAGGCCAACTACGCCGACCTTCAGCGCATGATGGCCGACGATGACAGCGGCACGGAACTTCGGATGATGCGGTCCTTCGACCCGGCGCTAGCCCACCTGCCCGAGCCGCATCCCGACCTGTCGGTCCCCGATCCGTACCACGGCGGGCCCGAGGACTTCGTTGCCGTGCTCCACATGATCGAGAAGGCCGCCGACGGAATCGTCGACGGCCTTCCCGAGGTTCTTGCGCGCTAGGCGGAGTTACGCCGCAGCAGGTGGTCCGTACTGGTTGTCGCTCGGCGTTCCCGGCTGCACCCAGAAGACGATCAGGATGATGATGCCGACGCACGGGATGATGGCGAGCAGCTGAAGCCAGCCGGACTTGCCGGTGTCATGCAGTCGACGGCAGCCGACGGCGATCGTAGCCAGCCACAGAACGATGTAGATGATGTAGGCGATGAAGGCGATGAAGCCGTTGCCGCGACCGAGGACCAGCCCGACGATCAGCTCGAAGACCCAGACGGCCAGGATCCACCACCAGAACTCGGGGCGAGCTGCGCGGCCGTTGAAGTTGGTGATGTTGCTCAGATTGTGTGAGATTGCTTCGCCGAAACCCATGATGCTCTCCTGATGTAGTCGAGTGGACGAACTAGGCGGGCTTTGGCCCGTATGCGTTGTCTCCGGGTGTGCCTTCCATCACCCAGAAGACCAACAGAACGATGTTGCCGCAGGGGACGAACAGCAGGAGCTGAAGCCAGCCCGACTGCCCACGATCATGCAGTCGGCGACAACCCACCGCCAGGAACGGGATGTACAGGGCGATGACGATGACGAACCAGATGATCATCCAGATGACCCCGAGGATCCCGAACAGGCCTGAGATCGATGACCCCGATTCGGCGCTGGCACCCAGGCCAGCGAAGATCAGGAACGGGATGTATCCGACCAGACCGACCAGTGCGACGAACAGGTAGAACCACCAGAACTCCGACCGCGTCGCGCGCCCGTCGAACTTCGTGTAGTTGCCCAGGCATTTGCGAACAGCCTCTGTGAATGACATGCCTTCTCCTCCGTGCGTGCTTATCGGACATTCTGGTGGTCAGCAGCCCCGACAACCAGCACATTCACCTGCTTTTCCCTCATTCGTAAGGCTCCCGAGAGGGCACCTGCGGACGTCCAGACATGGGAAGGGGCCGCACCCTCGCGAGTGCGGCCCCTTCCCTACCTGTCGTGTGCGCTAGCCGGCGACGACCTCGAAGGTCACCGTGGCGGTGACGTCAGCGTGGATGTCGACCTTGGCCTGGTGCTTGCCCACCGTCTTGATCGGCGAGGACAGCCGGACCTTGCGCTTGTCGAGCACCGGTCCGCCGGCAGCCTTGACGGCGTCGGCGACATCGACGTGCGTGATCGGGCCGAAGAGCCGGCCCGTCTCGCCGGCGTGGGCCGGCATGGTGATCGTCAGGGCCTCAATGGCCTGCTTGATCTCGTTGGCATGGCTGAGGTCACGAACCTCGCGCACCTTGCGAGCGCGCTTGATCTGCGTGACCTGCTTCTCGCCACCGCGGGTCCATGCGATCGCGAAGCCGCGCGGCATGAGGAAGTTGTGGCCGTAGCCGTCCTTCACCTCGACCACGTCGCCGGGCGCACCGAGACCAGAGACGTCCTGGGTCAGAATGATCTTCATTGAGTTTCCTGTTCCTTCGGTCCGTCAGATCAGCGTGCGGCTGAGGTGTAGGGGAGAAGCGCCATCTCGCGCGCGTTCTTGACTGCCATGGCGATGTCGCGCTGGTGCTGCGTGCAGTTGCCTGTCACGCGGCGTGCGCGGATCTTGCCACGATCGGAGACGAACTTGCGGAGCAGGTTCGTGTCCTTGTAATCGATGTCCTTGACGCCGTCCTTGCAGAACGCACACGCCTTGGCCTTGATGATCTTGTCCTTGCCGCGTGGCGACGACTTCCGGTCGCCCTTTGAATCTCTTGCCATCTCGTCTTGCTCCTGTCAGGTTGGTGCTGACTGCACCGAAGTTGTCGGGGGAAACTGCCTGCTAGAAAGGCGGCTCGTCGAAGCCCGCGCCACCGGACGGACCGGATGCCCACGGATCGTCGTTGGATGCGGGCGCGGACGACGAACCGCCGCCTGCGCCACCACCGAAGCCGCCGCCGCCTTCGCGCTGAACTCGATTGACCTTGGCCGTCGCACTCTTCAGTGCGGGGCCGACGTCGTCGACGTCCATCTCGACCACGGTGCGCTTCTCGCCCTCGCGGGTCTCGTACGACCGCTGCTTGAGCCGGCCCGTCACGATGACGCGCATGCCCTTGGTCAGCGACTCCGCGACGTTCTCGGCGTACTGACGCCACACGTTGCACGTGATGAAGAGGGACTCGCCGTCCTTCCACTCGTTCGTCGCCTTGTCGAGGACGCGCGGAGTGGAGGCAACACGGAAGTTCGCAACTGCAGCACCGCTGGGGGTGAAGCGCAGCTCCGGATCGGCAACGAGGTTGCCCACCACAGTGATGGTCACATCACCGGCGGCCACTACTCGGCTCCGACCGCGACGGGCTCCTCAGCGCGCATGACCTTGGTGCGCATGACGGCCTCGTTCAGTGACAGCTGGCGGTCGAGTTCCTTGACGGAGTCGACCGTGGCCGTCACGTGCAGCAGCGCGTAGATGCCCTCGGGTTTCTTGTTGATCTCGTAGGCCAGCCGACGGCGGCCCCAGATCTCGATGTTGTGGACGGTGCCACCATCAGCGCGGATGACGTTGAGGAACGCCTCCAGGCTGGGGGCGATGGTCTTCTCTTCCAGATCGGGATCGAGGATGACCATGATTTCGTAACGACGCATGAACAACCCACCTCCTTCGGACTAAACGGCCACGGCATTTCCGTGGCAGGAGGGTGTTTGCGTGCCGGTTCGGGGACACGTCCCCAAGCCAGCGTCCACAGGTTACCGACCCATGGGGGTATTCCTGAAATCGTCCCCTGGGAGCACGGCCTCGACATGGGCCGACTCACCCCCAAGTGGTACCAAGACGGTACCGTGATGCCATGGCCATGAACCTGCGTCTGCCCGACGACCTCGCTGCCGAGTTGAGGCAACGATCGGAGATCACCGGCAAGAGCCAGCAGGAGATCGTGCGCTCAGCCCTCGAGACGTACCTCCACGACGCGCTGCGCTCCGATCTTTCCCCTTGGCTCCGGGCCAACATCCGGCCACCGATCGGCCCCCACGTGCCGCTTTCCACCGATCGTCGCGTCACCGGCTCAACCGGATCTGCGTTGGCCGAGGCACTGCTCTCGGACAGGGCGGCGCGATGACACGAACCGTGTACTGCGACGCCAGCGTCCTCATCAAGCGGACCGGCGAGGAGTCCGACAGCGACGAAGTGAACAGCCTGATCCACGGTTTCACGGCAGAGAGCGCAACCCTCATCACCTCCACGCTGGCGCAGGTCGAGGTTCGGCGGGCCCTGAACCGCGTGGGACTTGCTTCGGACAACGACGACGGGGGCGATGACTACCTGCTGGCGACTCTCGGCGGGATCCATCTCGCGGTTATCGACGCCGATGTGCTGGACCTTGCCGGACGCATTCCAACCCAGCATCTGGGGACCCTCGACTCCATCCACCTGGCCACCGCGCTGCTATCGCACGCCGACGTGATGCTCACGCGGGACAACGAACTGGCGCGCGCCTGCGAAGCCGTCGGGCTCGCCGTAGCCTGAGCCGATCACGCAGGCCGCACTAGTGTTGGTGCCGTGCGGATCGCCACCTGGAACGTCAACTCGATCGGTGCCCGTCTGCCGCGTGTGCTGGAGTGGCTGGAGTCCGCATCGCCCGACGTCGTGGCCCTGCAGGAACTCAAGTGCACGAGCGACGACTTCCCGCATATGCCGATCCAGGCCCTCGGCTATGAGGCGGTCGCACACGGGAACGGCCGCTGGAACGGCGTCGCGCTGCTCAGCCGCGTCGGCCTGACGGACGTCACCCTGGGCCTCGACGGACAGCCGCCATACGAAGATGTCATCGAGACGCGCGCGATCGGCGCCACCTGCGGCGGCGTTCGCATCTGGAGCGTGTACGTCCCGAACGGCCGTGAACCCGATCACGACCACTACGCCTACAAGCTCCGCTGGTTCGATTCCCTGAAGACGACGGTTGCGACCGAGCTCGCCGCTGAGCCCGACCTTCCGCTGGCGGTCATCGGTGACTTCAACGTCGCGCCCACCGATGCCGATGTCTGGGATATCGCGCAGTTCGCCGAGTCGACCCACGTCACGCCAGCGGAGCGCGCGGCGCTCGCCGAGGTTCGCTCCGCCGGACTCGTCGACGTCATGCCGCGATCACTCAAGGGTGAGCCCTACACGTTCTGGGACTACCGCAACGGCGCCTTCCATCGTGGCTGGGGCATGCGCATCGACCTGATCTACGCCAACGCGCCGTTCGCCGCACGCGTGACCGATGCGTGGATCGATCGCAACGAGCGCAAGGGCAAGGGCGCGTCCGATCACGCACCCGTCGTCGTCGACCTCGCCAACGGAGCCGGCGCATGACGGTCACCGTCCGCGTCATCACCGATGCCCAGCACTCCGCGTGGATCGCCAGCCGCCCCTCGGTCTCATTCCTGCAACTGCCCGAGTGGGGCCGCTTCAAGTCCGGCTGGCGCAGTGAGTCGATCGGCTGGTTCGACGGCTCCCGGCTCATCGGCGCGGGCCTGATCCTCTACCGTCCCGTCCCCCGGCTGCCGCAGCGCTCCCTGGCCTATCTGCCCGAAGGCCCCGACATCGACTGGCTGCGCACCGAGCACCCAGGCATCGGGATTGACGCGTGGCTCGCGCCCCTGCTCGACCACTGCCGGGCGAAGGGCGCCTTCCAGATCAAGATGGGCCCACCCATCGCACTTCGTCGCTGGGACGCCAACACGATCAAGTCCGCAATGGCGCAGGAGGGCGGGCCCACCCGCCTCAGCGAAGTGCTCGCCGACTGGCACTCCGGCCCGGCTGCACGGGTCGTTGAACGGCTCAAGGCGAGTGGCTGGACGCAACAGAATTCGGCGGGCGCCGGTTTCGGCGACGTGCAGCCGCGCTACGTCTTCCAGGTCCCGCTCGCGGGCCGCACTCTCGACGATGTCTTCGCCGGCTTCAACCAGCTCTGGCGACGCAATATCCGCAAGGCGGAGAAGGCCGGCGTGGTGGTCTCCGAAGGTGCGCGCGCCGACCTCCCGGCGTTCCACGCGGTCTATGTCGAGACGGCTGCCCGGGATCACTTCACGCCGCGTGCGCTCACGTACTTCGAGCGCATGTGGGATGGACTGAACGACGTCGAGCCCGGGCGGATGGGGCTGTACCTCGCACATCACGAGGGCCGCCTCGCCGCTGCAACGATCATGGTCCGCGTCGGCACGCACGCGTGGTACTCGTACGGTGCGTCGACGACCCTCGACCGTGATGTTCGCCCGTCCAATGCGCTGCAGTGGCGCATGATCTCCGACGCGCACGCCTTCGGCTGCGAGGTGTATGACCTCCGTGGCATCGCCGACACCCTCGATCCGAACAACCACCTGTACGGCCTTGTGCAGTTCAAGGTGGGTACCGGAGGCTTCGCACAGGAGTACGCAGGGGAGTGGGACCACATCCTGCGGCCCATGTGGGCCAAGGGTTTCCGCGCCTACCAATCGAGAAAGGGATAGCCGAATGGCCTTCGCCGTCACGATCGATCCGAAGCGCTGGACCGCTCATCAGGATGCCGTCTGCGATGCCGTGCTCCGTGCGGCCGGCGCGCCCCTCGTCCCCGTGATCAAGGGCAATGGCTACGGACTCGGGCAGCGACTCCTCGCGGATCAGGCGATCAGGATCGGTGCCGACACCGTCGCCGTCGGCACGGTATTCGAGGTCGACGAGGTCGCGCAGTACGGCACCTTCGACATCATCGTGCTCGAACCCTTCGAGCCGCGCGACACCTACGCCGCGGATGCGTGGTGGCGCCTCGGCACGCAGTTGTTCGCCGGTCGCGTCATCCGCACGGTCGCATCGAGGCAATCGCTGGTCGCCCTCGCGAGTGGACACGGATCCGTTCGCGTCCTGCTCGAAGCGCAGACGTCAATGCACCGGTTCGGATTCGACGAGGCCGAGTTGCTGCGGGTGCTTGCCGATGCCGACGGTCGTCAGGCATTCGCCATGGGTCGGGTCCTCGTGGAGGGCCTGGCGCTCCACCTGCCACTGGCGCAGCCCGCCGACGAAGTGGATCCGCGGGGTGCCAGTCTCGGTACGCCCAAGGTGCGAGAGGTCGTGCGCTGGGCGGGGCTGTGGCAGTCCGAGACCGAGGTGTGGTCCGGCCACAACTCGCCGGCGAGCCGGGTGTGGGTGTCGCATCTCGACGATCGTGAAATGGCCGCAGTCGTCGCGTCAGTTCCAGACATCTCCCTGCGACCGCGCATCGGGACCCGCCTGTGGCTGGGCGACCGTTCGGCCCTGCACGCCGCAGGCACCGTCCTGGCCGTCCATCCGCTGCCGAGCGGGTCGCACGTCGGCTACCGCCAGCGCACGGGACCGAAGGACGGCACGCTCGTCGTCGTGTCCGGGGGCACGTCCAACGGGATCGGCCTCTCCGCCCCGACGCCGGCGGCCAACGTCCGCCAGCGGGTTGTGACCGCGGGCACCGGAGCCCTGGATGCGGCGGGCCGCGCGCTGTCGCCGTTCAGTTGGGCGGGCAAGCAGCGTTGGTTCGCTGAGCCACCCCACCAGCACGTTTCGATGATCTGGCTGCCCAAGGGCTGCGTGATCCCTGCCGTCGGCGACCGCATGGGCGCTGACGTGCGATTCACGACCTCGCGGTTTGACGCGGTCGTCGGCCTAGCGTGACCACGTCCGGCGCGCGGTCGAACACGCCGCCGCCCGGGTCGTCCTCGTCGTCACTGAAGCCGTCGCTGCGTACCGGGTCGTACTCCGGCGCGAGCATGTCCTGCAGGACCATCGCCGAGTAGTAGACCGTCACGATCACGTGGATCACGATGGCGACCGTGTACTCCTGACCCGTGAGGCCGGTCATGTCGTCGACACCGTACGAGACGAGGAACCACCAGATCGCGACGAAGTAGACGACCTCGCCGGCCTGCCAGATCAAGAACTCCCGCCAACGCGGACGCGCCATCACCGCCAGCGGGATGAGCCACAGCGAGTACTGCGGTGAGTACACCTTGTTCGTGATCACGAAGGCAGCAACGATGAGGAACAGCACCGATGCCAGGCGCGGACGACGACGTGCCGCAAGCGCAACCCACGCGATGCCCACGCACAGCAGCAGGAATGACCCCGTGGCGATCATGTTCAGCCTGTCGGCGGGGATGCCGCTCAGACCCGCTTGAGACATGGCGAACCAGATCGAACCGAAGTCCTCACCACGGGTCTGGCTGAACCGGTAGAAGTACGACCAGCCTTCGAAGTTCGCGAGCATGAACGGCACGTTCACCGCCAGCCACGAGATTGCGGTGCCGGCGACCAACAGACCGAATGCGCGCCACTTCGCGGTGCGAATGGTCAGGACGAGGAATCCACCGATGAAGAGCAGCGGGTAGAACTTCGCTGCCACCGCGAGGCCCAGCAGCAGGCCAGCGGCCATCGGATGCCGACGCGACCACAGCAGCAGGGACACTCCGATGAAGGCCAGCGGCAGCAGGTCCCAGTTGACGGTGGCAGCCAGGATCATCGTCGGCGCCAGTGCGACCATCGCCGCATCCCACGGACGGCGGCGGACCGTGAGCGCCGTGGCGACAACCGTGACGACGAAGGCGAGGAACAGCATCACCACGTTGACGTCGAAGAAGACGGTGCCCGGGCTGTCAGTCGTCACCACGGATGTGATCGCCGAGGTGATCATCGCCGCCACCTGCATGAAGCCACCCGTCAGGACCGGGTACTCCAGGTGCTGTCCGTCGGGCATGGCCTGCACGTACGGAATCAGGCCGTCAGCGAAACCCCGCAACGAGAACAGCGGCGAGATGTCCGTGTAGCACAGGTGCTCGTAACGCTCAGGTGACCGCCAGCCCTGCGAGCGGCAGGACAGGTCGAGCACGTAGCCGAGGGCGTACGAGAACGTCGCCATGACAACGAGCAGGCGAAGTGGATTCCACCAGCCGGTACCGATTCGAGCCCAACGACCGAGCGGCCCGCCGATGCCGCCCACCGTGCTCGCAACGACCGGGTCCTCCTGCGACGGCAGGACGATCGGTGCTGACGGATTCACTACGGTCGGCCTTCCTCGATGGGCGGGCTCGGTGGCGGGGTGGGCTCGGGGTTCGGGGAGAACAGCGAGTCGTCCGGGGACTGGCTCGGTGTCGCACTGGGCGACGGCTCTGCCGATGGGTCGGTCGGAAGTGTAGCCACGGGCGATGCCTCGTTCGAGAACTCCGGCATGACGACGGGCGTCGGACAGCCCAGGGGTACCTCGACTCCCTCGGAACTGATCGTCGCCGGGCAGTCCAGTGGCGTGGCGACGCCGGCGGGCGGCGGCGGGAACTTCTCCACCGGCAGACCCTCCAGGGCAGCCGTCATGAACGCCGTCCAGATCGCCGCGGGGAACGATCCGCCGGTGACCGTCTCCAGACCGCCCGTCCCGGACAGTGAGACGGGGATGCCGTCGGCATCCTCCTTCGCCATCAGGACGGCGGTCGCGAGCTGTGGTGTGTAGCCGACGAACCAGGCGCTCTTGTTCTCGTCCGTCGTGCCGGTCTTGCCTGCGGCGGGACGGCCGAGCGCCTTCGCCGTCGATCCGGTGCCGTTGTCGATCACCCGGTTGAGTGCGTAGGTGACGGTGTCAGCGACGGTGGCGTCGAAGGCCCCTTCCGTCTTCACGTCCAACTGGAACAGCAGGCCGCCATTGGGTCCAATGACCTTGGTCACCACGGAGGGTGTTGCCCGCGAGCCGCGAGCCGCGAACGTCGCATAGGCATTGGCCATGTCGAGGCCGGACGGCGATGCCGTACCGAGCACGAAGGTGAGGTCGAGTGCGTCGAGATCCATGCCGGGGGTCTCGGCCGGCACGCCGGCGCGCACGGCCGCGTCAGCGACCGACTGCACGCCGATATCCGACTCGAGCGTGACGTAGGCGGAGTTGATGCTGTTCTCCGTCGCCTGCAGCAGGGTGACGGGTCCGTAGGACTTGTCGCCGTAGTTGGAGAAGGTGTAGCCATCAACGGTCGTGGGGGAGTCACCGGGGAGGATTGTCGTCAAGGGCACCTCCTGCTCGGTCGCCGCAGCAAGCGCGAAAGGCTTGAAGGTCGAGCCCGCCTGGGCAAACGGGCGCGTGGCATTGTTGATCTGGTCGGTGATGAAGTCCTGCCCGCCATAGATCGCGACGATCTCGCCGGTGCCGGGTCGCACGGCTGCCAGGCCGATGCGCAGGCCCTCTGTGCCACTCGACGGCCCGACCTTGCGAACGGCGGCGGTCGCGGCCCGCTGTGCGTTCCGGTCGAAGGTCGACGTGATGCGCAATCCGCCGCGCTGGATCTCCGTCTCGTCGAAGCCGAGGTCCGCCAACTGCTGCTCGACCATGGTCAGGAGGAAACCGGTCTGGCCACCGAGTCGGTCCTTGGCCTTGAGCTTCTTGATCTTCGGGAAGTCGGCGTTCTTGCGCTGCTTCGGCGTCAGCCAGCCCTGTTCGACCATTCCATCGAGCACGTAGTTCCAGCGCGCCTCTAGTTCGGCTGCGCTGTCCTCCGGCGCCAATCCGCTGGGGGACTTGATGATCGACGCCAGCACGGCACCCTGCTCGAAGGTGAG
>JAPLBU010000333.1 GCA_026392575.1 Actinomycetota bacterium
GACCCGCACCACGGACAGGACAGGTCCGAAGATCTCGTCGTCGTACGACGCCATGCCGGGCTTGACGTTGTCGATGAGGGAGACGCCGAGGAAGAAGCCCTCGGACGGGACATCGGCATTGCGACCGTCAACCACGACGGTCGCACCCTGTGAGGGCGCAGACTCGAGGTAGGAAGCGACCTTGTCGCGATGCTCGCGCGTGATGAGCGGGCCCATCTCGGCGGTCGGATCGGTGCCGGGCCCGACCTTGAGCCTCGGCAGCCGCTCGGAAATGGCCTCGATGAGCCGGTCACCGACACCACCGACGGCGACGACCACCGAGATGGCCATGCAGCGCTCGCCGGCGGAGCCGTAGGCAGCGCTGACCGCCGCGTCGGCCGCCATGTCGATGTCGGCGTCGGGGAGGACGACCATGTGGTTCTTGGCGCCGCCTAGTGCCTGGACCCGCTTGCCATTGGCGGTGCCGGTCGAGTAGATGTACTGCGCGATGGGGGTCGAGCCGACGAAGCTGACGGCCTCGATGTCGGGGTGCTCGAGGATGCGGTCGACGGCGGCCTTGTCTCCGTGGACCACGTTGAACACACCGTCGGGCAGCCCAGCCTGCTTGAGCAGGTCGGCCATCAGCAGGGCGACGGAGGGATCCTTCTCGCTTGGCTTGAGGACGAACGTGTTGCCCGTCGCTATGGCATTGGCGAACATCCACATCGGCACCATGGCGGGGAAGTTGAACGGGGTGATGCCGGCCACGACGCCAAGCGGCTGCTTGATCGAGTAGACGTCGACCCCTCCGGACACGCCCTCGGAGTAGCCGCCCTTCAGCATTGCCGGGATACCGCACGCGAACTCGATGTTCTCGATTCCACGCGCAAGTTCGCCAGCCGCGTCACTTGGGACCTTGCCGTGCTCGATGGAGACGAGTTGGGCGATCTCATCGCGGTGCTCGACGACGAGAGTGCGGAAGTTGAACATCACCTCTGCTCGCCGTGACAGCGATGTCGACCGCCAGGCCGGGAAGGCGGCCTTCGCTGCGGCGACAGCAGCGTCGACCTCTGCCGCGGAGGCGAAGCCGACCTCGGCCTGCTGCTCGCCGGTGGCCGGGTTGAAGACGGGCCCCGTTCGCCCGGATGTCGAGCGGACGAGGGAGCCGTTGATCCAGTGGTCGATGGTGCGCAAGAAGTCCTCCGCGATAGTGCCGTGGGCCGGTGTCAGATCAGGTACTGCGAGAGTCCGCGCTTCAGGTAGCGACCGTGGCCCTTGACGCCGTGGTACTCGTTGTTCTCGACGAGCACCTGGCCGCGGGAGATGACGGTGTCGACGTGCCCATCGATCTCGAAGCCCTCCCAGGCCGAGTGGTCCATGTTCATGTGGTGGGTCTTGTGCAGCCCGATCTCCGTGCGACCTGAGGGGTCGTACACGACCACGTCGGCATCGAACCCCGGCAGAACGTCGCCCTTGCGGCCGTAGAGCCCGAACATGCGTGCCGGCGTCGTCGAGCACAGCTCGACCCAGCGCTCGAGGCTGAGCTTGCCGTCGACAACGCCCTGGTAGATCAGGTCCATCCGGTGCTCGACGGACCCGATCCCGTTGGGGATCTTGGAAAAGTTGCCGAGCCCGAGCTCCTTCTGCTCCTTGAAGCAGAAGGGGCAGTGGTCGGTCGACACGATCGACAGGTCGTTGGTGCGCAGGTACCGCCACAGTTCGTCCTGATGCTTCTCCGCCTTCGAGCGGAGGGGAGTGGAGCAGAC